>NZ_JACARP010000009.1:0-38367 GCF_013386595.1 Brevundimonas sp. P7753
TCCCGCGCCGGAGGCCTCGGCGCCCTCGATCAGCAGGGAGCGGCCGATGCTCTGGCCGGGCGTCAGCACCGCGCGGCAGGTCAGGCGATAGGGCGCCGTCGCCTCGGCGGGTGGTGCAGGGGCGGGCGGCGGGCAGGGCCCAGGCGCCCACGCTCCCGGTGTCAGGGGCCGCGGTCAACAGCAGCGCCGCCAGCCAGGCGGTCATCAGGGCAGGGGCGTGGCCAGGGCCCGGCGCTCGGCGGCGCAGCCGGGGCTGGTCAGGCCGGTGGCCCGGATGGCGGTCAGTTCAGCGCGGGCGGCGGCCAGATCAGCGTCGAAACCGGGCGTTGCGGACGCAGCCTCGAACACCGCCTTGCCCAGAACCTCGCCGGCGGCGACGTCGCTGGGATAGTGCATGCCGCAGACCAGTCGGCTCAGGCCCATCTCATGGGCGATGCGGCGGGCCTCGGTCGCGCGTTGCGGGTCCAGGGCGGCGAAGGCCTCGCCATAGACGGTGGCCACCGTCGAGCTGCCGGAGGGGTAGGAAGCGCTCTTGCGGCCCGCCTCGGTCACACGCTGGCAGGAACGGCGCTCGGCGTCGTCGCCGACGGGCCGGGCGCGGAAGCCGCGCGCCTTGACCCGTTCAGCCGCCGCGTCTGAATCGTCGAACAGCCGCTGCATCAGTTTGTTCAGGTTCGGCGCCGTCGCCGACCCCAACCGCACGCCGAGCGCGCAGTCAAAATGCTGTAGGGCCAGCGGCGGGCGCAGTTCGGCGTGGGCGGTGGCCAACAGCCAGCGGTCGCTGTCCTCCAGCGTCCTGAATTGGCTTGAGCGGGCCTTGTCGGCCAGATCGGTCGATGAACCGACGACGGGCGGCGGCGGCGTGGCGTCGGCCAGAGCCTGAATCAAGGCGCCGCTCAGATAGCCCTTGGCTTCAGGCGCTGCAGCTTGAACCGCCTGGGGGCGCAGGGCGGCGGGAGTGCCGGCGCAGGCCGAGAGCAGGGCGGCGACGGCGATCAGGCCAGCGGTCGCCCTGGGCATCAGGCGCCGGCGCTCCAGGTCAGTTGCACCGAGGTCAGTCCGTCCTCTCCGGGCGAAGCCACGACTTGCAGCGTGGGGCCGTCCGCCTTGCGCGCGGCTGCGCCATAGGCCCGAGCCTCGCCCTGGTTCATGGCCATGACGGGGGCCAGGCCGGCGGCCTCGGCGCGCTGGCGATAGAAGGCGACGACGGCCTCGGGGGCGGCCTCGGTCGTGAAGGTGATCAGGCCGCCGGGGCCGGTCGGGCCGGTGGCGACGGTGGCGGGGCCGTCCGCCTGGGCGCCGGGATAGAGGGCGGCGAAGGCCGGGGCGCCGTCGATCGTCCCCGCGCCAGCAGGCGCGGGGACGGCTTCGGACGGAGAAGCTTCGGCTAGGGACGGCGCTGCTGCGGCCGCGGGGGCGTCAGCGGGCGCAGGCGGGCTGGGTTCCGGCGCAGCTTCGCTACGATCGTCGCACCCGATAAGGCCGACCGTGAGGGCCACGGCGACGGCTGCCACGCTACGCTTCATCCCGCCTACGTCCTTGAGACTGTTCAACTTGATGAACACCGTGGCCCATCCGTGCGGCGGCAGCAAGGCGGTTCAACCTGTTGGGGCGTCCACATCGTCGCCGGGCTGGCCCGTGGACTTGCGCGCCTCGGCGGGGCCGCCCGCCGGTTTGGAGCCCTCCTCCTTGGACCGAAGCCCTTCGGCGGCCAGGGCTTCGTTGATCACATCCTGATCCGGGTCGATGTCCGAGCCCGAGGCCGAACCGCCGCGCAGCGATCCGGCGCGGGTGTCGGAGCCCATGTCGCTGCCCTCCAGCGCCTTCTTCAAGGCGTCTTCCGTGTGGCCCAGATCGGGCTTTTCGCCCATGGCGGCGGCTTCACGGGCTTCTTCGGTATCGGTCTTGGGATCGGCCATCGTCGTCTCCTTGTTGCAGGAACAACGCGGCGCGGTGGGGCGATGGTTCCCCCAAAGAAAAAGGCCGACGGATTTCTCCGCCGGCCCTCATTCTTTTTGCGCCTGGCGCGCTTCGCGCTTCTTAAGGCGGGTCAGGCCGCGTCGGGTCGAGAAGGCGGAGCCTTCTGATCGCGGCCAACAAGAATGTTATTACTTCCCGAAGAGCTTGTTCCAGCGGCGCTTCTCGCGGGTCTTCCACGCGCCCCTGTGATAGGCGTCCGAGCCGATCAGCGGCACCACGGTCGTGGCCTCGGCGAAGACCATCTGTTCGTGGGTGGTCTGGACCTTGCCCCAGGAGGCGGCCTCTTTCAGCGTCGAGGACGAGCAGGCGCCGTCGCGGACGTCGGCGACCGTGATCTGAACCGCATAGCGGTGCATCTCGGCCTCCACGCCCAGGATCTCGGCGCAGACGACGGTGTCCTGGGCGAAGTTCTTGGGCACGCCGCCGCCGACCATGAACAGGCCGGTCACGCCGGCGGCGATCTTGATGTCGGTCAGTTCGCGGAAGTCGGCGATGGCGTCCAGCATCAGATAGGGCAGGCCAGCCGCGGCGCGCTCCTTCTGGTGCTTGACCAGGCCGAAGCCGGCGGACGAGTCGACGAAGGCCGGGCAGAAGATCGGCACGCCTTCTTCATAGGCGGTCTGGATCAGCGAGCCGGGCTTCTTGGCGTTGCCCTCCGACAGCCACTTGCCCATCTCCCAGATGAACTCACGGCTGGAGTAGCCGCGCGGCTCCAGCCGGTTGGCGATCTCCAGGATGGTGTGGTCGCATGCCTGGAGCTCTTCCTCGTCGATATAGGTGTCGTAGATCCGGTCGATGTAGTTTTCGCGCAGGACGTTGTCGTCCACCTCGCCGGCGGCCTGATAGTGCTTGAAGCCCAAGGCCTCGAAGAAATCCATGTCCACGATCGAGGCGCCGGTGGCGACGATGGCGTCGACCATGCCGAACTTCACCATGTCGCGGTAGACGTGCATGCAGCCCCCAGCCGAGGTCGAACCGGCCAGGATCAGCCAGGGCGAGCAGTCCTTGTCCTCGATGGCCATGGAGAAGATGTCGGCGGCGCGGGCGGTATCCCGGCTGCTGAAGGACATCTTGCGCATGCTGTCGATGATCGGGCGCGCGTCGAAGCTGGTCATGTCGACATGTTCGACGGTGTTCTGCAGCAGCTGCGCTTTCGCGTTGCTTTGAGCGGGAGCGTTCATTTCGGAGGTTAACCCTGGATTTGAGCGCCCGTCGCCAAGAAGAGGCAGCGGCCCGGACGGAGCGACGGGCCGCTGCAGATCATATCAACGTCCGAAGACGGTTTTGGCTCAGACGATCAGCGCTTGCGCTTGCGCACGCCGGCCTTGCCCTTGGGGCGCGACAGGCGGACGATCTTGCGCGCGGTTTCCTCGGCCGTGGTGCGCACGGTCGGGATGGAGCGCGGGGCCAGGCCGTACATCGAGCCCATCGGGGCGTCCTCGACCACGGCGATGTCGTGCTCGCCATAGCCGTTGAAGCCGGTCGTCATGGCCACGCCATAGGCGCCGAGCATGCCGATCTCGATGAAGTCGCCTTCCTGCACATCGGCCGGCAGCCAGAACGGGCCTGGCATGTGGTCGATGCTGTCGCAGGTCGGGCCGTAGAAGCGGAAGGGCTTCAGCTCCGACGAGGCGTCCGCATCCCGAACCAGTTTGGTCGGGAACGGCCAGCGCGAGTGGGTGGCGTCGAACAGCGAGCCGTAGGACCCGTCGTTCAGATAAAGTGCGTCGCCCTTGCGCAGGTCCACGCGGCACAGCACCGACGAGCTTTCGGCCACCAGCGCCCGGCCGGGTTCGCACCACAGCTCGGTCGTTTCGGAAACCGGCATCTCGTTGAAGCCGCGATGGATGGCGTCGGCGTATTCGCTCAGGTCCGGCGGGACCATGCCCGGATAGACCGAAGGGAAGCCGCCGCCGACGTCGACGATGTCGACGAAGACGCCGGCCTTCTTGATGGCGCGACCGACCTGGGTCATCGCGGCTTCATAGGCCGACGGACGCATGCACTGCGAACCGACGTGGAAGGACACGCCCATCAGGCCGTCCTGCACCGCCTGGCGCACGGCCAGCAGCAGGGCGGGGGCCTGATCCGGCGAGACGCCGAACTTGCCCGACAGGGAATAGGCCGCGCCGTCCGCCGAGACGGACATGCGAACGACCAGGTTCAGGTCGTCGGCGTTATCAGTGACCTCGAGGATCTTCTGCAGCTCGTCATGGCTGTCGAGCACGAAGGTGCGCACGCCGTGATCGGCATAGGCAGCACGGATCGCGCCCCGGCTCTTGACCGGGTGCATGAAGGCCAGGCGCGCGTTCGGGCTGACCGAGCGAACCAGCTCGATCTCGGCCAGAGACGCGACGTCGAAGGCGTTGACGCCCTGTTCCACCAAGGTCTCGATGACCCAGCGCGAAGGGTTCGCCTTCACAGCATAGAAGACGTCGGCTTTTAGATTATCCTGGAACCAGCGCGCCGCTACGGAAACTGAACGCGGCCGCACGAGTGCGACGGGACGTTCAGGGGACCGCTCGCGGACCAGGTCCAGGGGAAATTGGTACGTGCGCAATTCACGTAGCCCCCTGCTAATTGTTAACCCAGACCGGCGTTAGCAGCGCTTAACGGTTAGACCACGGGGTCCGCCGGAACGCGCGATGTAAGGATGTCGGACTGTCATGTAAAGCGGTAATTTCGTGACGCGATCCACAGGGGAAAGGGCGGAAAGGGCCGCCATCCTGCCCCCGCACTGGACGAAAACGACGCAGGCATGCCATTAAGACTTGTCGAAACGCGCGTGGCGCGTCATGCGGCGCCCCCTGTTGTAACCGCCACCCACGGGTTCATGAATCCTTCAACCGCCGCCGTCGCGTCCGTACGGGATGTGTCGAAGACCTACGGAGCCCGAAAGGCGCTCGACGGCGTGTCCGTCGAAGTGGCCGCCGGCGAGATGGTCGCCCTGATCGGACCGTCCGGTTCGGGCAAGTCCACCCTGCTGCGCTCTATTACAGGGCTGCATCCGATCGACCCCGGCAAGGGGACGATTCAGGTGTTCGGCGAAACCGTTCAGCAGAACGGCCGCATCACCGGCGCCGTGCGCAAGGCGCGCGGCAAGCTGGGCATGATCTTCCAGCAGTTCAATCTGGTGGGGCGTCTGTCGCTCTTCTCCAATGTCATGCTGGGCGCCCTCGGGCGTCTGCCCGGCTGGCGGGGCGTCTTCGGCGTCTGGCCCAAGACGGATCGCGAGCGGGCCATGGCGGCCCTGCACCGCGTCGGCGTGTCCGAATACGCCGCCCAGCGCGCCAACACCCTGTCGGGCGGTCAGCAGCAGCGCGGCGCCATCGCTCGCGCCATCGTCCAGGGCGCGCAAGCCATCCTGGCCGACGAGCCGGTCGCCTCGCTGGACCCGGTGTCGGCCCGCAAGGTCATGGAACTGCTGGTCGAGCTGAACAAGCGCGACGGCATGGGCGTGATCGTCACCCTGCACCAGGTCGACTACGCCATTCGCTACTGCGACCGCGTCATCGCCCTGCAGAAGGGCAAGGTGGTCTATGACGGTCCTTCGACCGGCCTGGACTCCAAGCGCCTGATCGAAATTTACGGTCCTGAGTACGAGGACGCGTTCTGGGAAGCCAAGGCATGACCCGCACCGCCATCACCCGCCGCCTTCTGGGCGTCGCCGCCGTCTCCCTGAGCCTGGGCCTCGCCGCCTGCGGCAAGGGTGAAGACAAGGCGCCCGGCGCCGCCCCGACCGAGATCACCTTCTCGATCCTGTCCGCCGAGGGGCAGGCCTCGTCCGGCCCGCTGTGGCAGCCGCTGCTGGACGACATGTCCAAGGCCATCGGCGTGCCGGTGAAGCCCTATTTCGGCTCGAACTACACGGTTCTGGTCGAGGCCATGCGCGGCAACCACACCCAGGTGGGCTGGTTCTCGGCCAAGCCTGAGGTCGAGGCCATTGACCGCGCCAAGGCCGAGGTCATCGCCCGCACGGTCAACCGTGAAGGGCTGGACAGCTATCAGTCGACCCTGATCGTCAAGAAGGGCTCGGGCATCACGCTCGACAAGGTCCTGGCCTGCGGCAAGCAGTATAATTTCGGCATCGGCGACGCCCAGTCGACCTCGGGCACCCTGGCGCCCATGACCTTCCTGTTCAACGCGCGCGGCGTCGTGCCGTCGCAGTGCTTCAAGACGGTGCGCTCGGCCAACCATCAGGCCAACGCCTTCGGCGTGGCCACGGGCGTGATCGACGTGGCGACCTCGAACAGCGTCAACACCATCTTCATCCGCCGCGAAAATCCGCAGCTGGCCGATCAGATCGAAGAGATCTGGGTCTCGCCGCCCATCCCGGAAAGCGGCATCGTCGTGCGCGAGGACCTGGACCCGGCGCTGAAGGAAAAGATCCGCAGCTTCTTCCTGACCTATGGCCAGGGCGACGGCCCGGAAGCCGAGCGTCAGCGCAAGGTTCTGGCCGGACTGGAATATTCGCGCTTCGCCGCCGCCGACGACAGCTACCTGAACCCGATCCGCGAAATGATCGCCGACCAGAAGCGCGGCGACGCCGAGGCCAAGGGCGACAAGGCCGCCGTCGCTGCTGCGACCGCCGAGCTTCAGCGTTTGCGCAGCCTGCGTGAGGTCCAGCCTTGACCGCCGCTCCGCTGACGACGCCCTCTTCGACGGCGGGCGCGGTTCCGGCCGCGCCGCAAAAGTCCGCCGTCTCCTGGGCGATGGACATTCTGGTCTGGGGCGGCGTGATCGCCGTCCTGCTCTACAGCGTCGACGCTGTCGATCTGGGCAATATCTCGCGCCTCTTCTCGGGCAATGAGAGCACCAGCCTGTTCGTTCACGACCTGTTGCGCCCGGACTTCTCCGACTGGAAGATGTTCGTCGCCAAGATGTGGGAGACGGTGCAGATCGCCCTGTGGGGCACCTTCCTGGCCGTGCTGGTCGGCATTCCCCTGGGGCTTGCCGCTGCGCGCAACATGGCCCCCGCCTGGGTCGTGACGCCGGTGCGCTGGGTCATGAACCTGCTGCGTTCGGTGCCCGATCTGGTCATCGGCCTGCTGTTCGTCACCGCCGTGGGTCTCGGCCCCCTGGCCGGCGTTCTCGCCATCACCCTGAACACGGCCGGCGTTCTGGCCAAGCTGTTCTCGGAAGCCGTCGAGTCGATCGACAAGGGCCCGGTCGAGGGTGTGCGCGCCACCGGCGCGTCCAAGCTGCACGAGATCGTCTGGGGCGTGATCCCTCAGGTGGCGCCGCTGTGGACCTCGTTCGCCCTCTATCGTTTCGAGTCCAACAGCCGTTCGGCCACGGTCCTCGGTCTGATCGGCGCCGGCGGCATCGGTCAGGTGCTGTTCGACAGCATGAACGCCTTCGACTTCCGCGCCGTCTCGGCCATCGTCATCATCGTGGTCATCGCCGTGACCCTGATCGACAGCCTGTCTCAGGTTATGCGCAAGCGCCTGCTGTAAACGATATCCGGTCGGGGCAAGTTTGCCCTGACTGTCACAAAGGTCTGGCCGGACCGTCACACTTCGCTGCTCTAAGCGTCTCCAACTGACGTCTGGAGAGGTCCGGCCAATGATCCGTTCCCTGAAGTTTACAGCCTGCGCAGCCGCTCTGGTCGCGCTCGCCGCCTGCGGCGACAACGAGGGCGGCGCCCCCGGCAGCCAGAAGGCCCGCGCGGGCATCTGGGCCGCCGGTTCCTCGACCGTCTTCCCCTTCGCCACCCGCGTGGCCGAGAACTTCGCCCGCACCTCGGGCGGTTCGGCGCCGCGCGTTGAGTCCCTGGGCACCGGCGGCGGCATCCAGGCCTTCTGCGCCGGTATCGGCCCCTCGACCCCCGACATCGCCAACGCCTCGCGCCCGATGAAGCAGGGCGAGTTCGACCGCTGCGTCGCCAACGGCGTCACCGACATCGTCGAGATCAAGATCGGCTTCGACGGCATCGTCATCGCCACGGCCCGCACCGGCAACAGCTTCAACTTCGAGCTGAACGACCTCTATGAAGGTCTGGCCAAGGAGGTTCCCGGCCCGAACGGAACCTTCGTCGCCAACCCCGCCACGACCTGGAACCAGGTCAACAAGGCCCTGCCGAACCAGCGTATCCAGGTCTATGGCCCGCCGCCCACCTCGGGCACACGCGACGCCTTCCTGGAACTCGGCATGGCCCCGGGCGGCGAGCTGATCCCCGCCGTCGCCGCCTTCAAGGACGACAAGACCAAGTTCGAGACCCTGACCCACACCCTTCGCGAAGACGGCGTCTGGGTCGATTCCGGCGAGAACGACAACGCCATCGTCCAGACCCTGACCCGCACGCCGGGTTCGCTGGGCGTGTTCGGCTTCTCCTTCTTGGAGCAGAACATGGACACGGTGAAGGCTGAGACCATCGACGGCGTCGCCCCCTCGGCCGAGACCATCGCCGACGGCACCTATCCGCTGGCCCGCAGCCTCTACATCTACGTCAAGAAGGCCCACATCGGCGTGACGCCGGGGCTGGAGCAGTTCGTGCAGGAGTTCATGTCCGAAGGCTCCGCCGGCCGCGGCGGCTACCTGCAGGACCGCGGCCTGGTGCCGCTGCCCGCCGACCAACTGACCGCCGAACGCGCCAAGGCCGCCGCCATGACTTCGATGGCCCGTCCGAACTAAGCGCGAGATCAGCGTCGAGAGTACCCTTCTCCCCCTGTGGGAGAAGGTGGGCGCCGAAGGTGCTCGGATGAGGGGTGTGAGCGCCGCGGTCGGATGATCGCGGCGCTTTTCTTTGCGCGTCAGGCGATCAAGACGGAGTGAGACCCCTCATCCGTCTCGCTGCGCGAGCCACCTTCTCCCACAAGGGGAGAAAGAAAAGATCAGGCCGCCGCCCTGCGCCTCAGCCGGGCGATGCGGCGCAGGCGGCGCCAGAAGCGGCCGCGCGCGGGTTCGGGATAGGGTTGCAGGTTCTCGACGAACTGCTCGGCCGAGGCGCGCCAACTGAACTTCTCGGCGTAGGCGCGCACGTCCTTGCGATCCAGCTCCAGGCATTTCAGGCAGGCGGTCGTCAGGTCGTCGTCGATGATACCGGCGTTGGAGCCGGGGATGATGTCGATGGGGCCGTGGGCCGGATAGGCCGCGACAGGCGTCCCGGCGCCCATGGCCTCCAGGATCACCAGGCCGAAGGTGTCGGTCCAGCTGGGGAAGACGAAGACGTCGGCGTCGGCGAAGCAGCGCGCCAGTTCCTCGCCGAAACGGACGCCGAGGAATTTGGCCTCGGGATATTTCACTTCCAGTTCAGCGCGGGCTGGGCCGTCGCCGACCACGATCTTGGTGCCCGGCAGATCCAGTTCGAGGAAGGCCTCGATGTTCTTCTCGACCGCCACGCGGCCGACGTTGAGGAAGAAGGGACGGGGCCAGGCGTCGCCGCCCATCTCCTTGTAGATGGGCTCAAGGTCGGGGCGGAACAGGTCAGTGTCCACGCCGCGCGTCCACGGCGAGACGTTGCGGAAGCCGTGCTCGACCAGTTCGTCGCGCAGGGTCGGCGTCGCCACCATCAGCCGGCCCGACGGCTTGTGGAACCACTTCATATAGGCGTAGCCGACCTGGACCGGGATCGGGAAACGGGCCGAGACATATTCCGGGAACTTGGTGTGATAGCTGGTCGTGAACGGCAGCTTCCACTCTACGCAGATGCGGCGCGTGGCGATGCCCAGGGGGCCTTCGGTGGCGATGTGGACGGCCTCGGGCTCGAAGGCGCGCAGGCGTTCGCGAATCTCTTCTTCGGCGCCCAGCGCCAGCCGGATCTCGGGATAGGTGGGGCAGGGGATGGTCTTGAATTGGCTGGGTTCGATGACCTCGACCTCATGGCCCATGGCGCGGCATTCGGCCACGGTGCGGGTCAGGGTGCGGACGACGCCGTTGACCTGGGGTTCCCAGGCGTCGGTGACCAGAACAATGCGCATGAAGTCGAGTGGGCCCGGGCCGTTTCGCTGAGCCGGAAGTTCTAGCCGCTTCGCATGACGATGGCGAGACGGCTTACAGCGGTCAGGCCCGTGACCTCTTGGAGAGCGACGTTGAGCCAGCCTGCAGACTTGCTCATTCATCGCCAAGTGGACTAACGGGTAATCTGGCTGCTTTAGGGGTGGCAGGGCGTGGCGCTGCGGCAATGTCTGCTGCCGGCCCCGCGAACGTCGCTATGAAAGATTGTTATGAATCTGATGTCTCTGGTCCTTGGGACGCGACGTCGCCGTGCGGCCATCCAGCCGGCGACCACTCGCGAATATTTTTTTCTGAGCGAAGGGATTGGGCTCACGCGTCTGAAGAGCGGCCACTTCATCTATGTGGACCCTCTTGAGGAAAGCGTCTGCTCGCATCTCATCGCTCACGGCCAGTGGGAGCCTTGGGCCCGCGAGGTGGTGCTGGGGCTGATTGAGCCAGGCGATCATGTGCTCGAGATCGGCAGCCACGTCGGCTATTATACATTGGGCATGGCGCACAAAGTCGGTTCACAAGGCTCTGTGACGAGCTTTGAGGCCAATCCGCGTCTGGCTGCTTTGGCCAAGAGGTCAGTCCGTTTCAACGGCTACGCCGATTGGGTCGACATTCGCCAGCAGGCAGTGAGCGATCAGTCGGGGCAGCTTCGTTTTAGTCTGTCGCGGCAGTTTGGCGGCGGCGGCCACATTTACGTGGGCGACTGCGCCCTTGGCCAGGACACTGAGGTCATCGAAGTCGATGCGGTCCGCATCGATGATCTCGACCTGCCCGACATCAAGCTGGTTCGTATCGATGCCGAGGGCTCTGAATCTCTGATTCTGCGTGGCGCTGAAAAACTGCTGCAGAAACCGGATATCGTCCTCTGTATCGAGTGGGATATCGTGCAGATGCGTTCGCGGTCCAATCCCGAAGAGTTCGCGGGCTGGCTGCTGGGCCAAGGTTTCTCGTTCTGGCAGATCACCACCCTCGGGGCGATGGAAGCTGTGGCTCCGGCCGATCTGCTGACGCTGTCGCCCTGCGACCTGGTCATTTCCAGGAGCCAGCCTGCCCCGTCGATCAAGGCTTAGGGCCGTTCAAAGCGGCAGGACCGTCGTCGACTTCACCTCTTCGAGAACGGCATAGGTTCGCGTCTCTCGCACGCCGGGCATCCGCACCAGGATATCGCCGAGGAAGATGCGATAGGCGTCCATGTCGGCCACCCGCGCCTTGATCAGATAGTCGAAGCCGCCGGCGACCATGTGGCACTCCAGCACCTCGGGCTGGCGACGCACGGCGTCGGCGAAGGCGTCGAAGACGTCGCCCGTGGTGCGGTCCAGCAGCACCTCGATGAAGATCAGCAGGGCCCGGTCCGCCGACGCCGGGTCAATCAAGGCCGCGTAGCCGGTGATGACCTTCCGGTCCTTCAGCCGCTTGACCCGCTCGAAGCAAGCGGCGGGCGACAGATTGCACCTTCGGGCGAGTTCCGCGTTGGAGATGCGGCCGTCAATCTGCAAAACGCGCAGCAATCGCCGGTCGGTATCGTCAAGAATTTGCATGGCGAATGAGCCTGATTGCCGAAGGATCTCTGGTTCTATCCGCCATCATACAATGCACATTCGGCCAAGTCCGCCATATACGCCGTAAATCGAAGGGTTTGATCCCAGGGTGAGATGCATGACGCCGACCGACCTCAAGCACTGGGACGATCTGGACCGGAACAAGTTCCGCGACGAACGCGCCGTGGTGGCCGAGCTGCTGGCTGAGCCCGGTCTGACGACGGCCGAGCGCGCTGACGTCTTCCGCGACGCCGTCGCCCTGGTCGACCAGGCCCGGGCCAGCCAGAAAAAACAGGGCGTGGTCGAGAGCTTCCTGCAAGAGTTCTCGCTGGGCACCCGCGAGGGTCTGGCCCTGATGTGCCTGGCCGAAGCCCTGCTGCGCACGCCCGACGCCGACACCCGCGACCGCCTGATCGCCGAGAAGATCGGTTCCGCCGACTGGGCCTCGCATCTGGGTCAGTCGGACAGCCTGTTCGTCAACGCCTCGACCTGGGGCCTGATGCTGACCGGCAAGCTGGTCGACGCTGACGATGAGGCCAAGACTGACCTGTCGGGCTTCCTCAAGCGCATCGCCGGTCGTCTGGGCGAGCCGGTCATCCGTCAGGCCGTCGCCACCGCCGTCAAGATCATGGGCGAGCAGTTCGTGGTCGGCCGCACCATCGAGGCGGCGCTGAAGCGGTCGGACCGCGAAGGCTGGCTGTGCAGCTTCGACATGCTGGGTGAGGGCGCCCGCACCGTCGCCGACGCCGAACGCTATGAAAAAATCTACGCCGACGCCATTGAGGCCGTGGGCAAGACCGCCAAGGGCCAGGGGCCCGAAGCCGGCCACGGCGTCTCGGTCAAGCTGTCGGCCCTGTCGCCCCGCTATCAGGCGGTGCAGGAAGACCGCGTCTGGGAAGAACTCTATCCCCGCATCCTGCGTCTGGCTCTGATCGCGGCCAAGTACGACATCAACTACACCATCGACGCCGAAGAGGCCGACCGTCTGGCCCTGTCGTTGAAGTTGCTGGAGCGGTTGGCGCGCGAGCCGGAGCTCGGCGACTGGAAGGGGCTGGGCCTGGCCGTTCAGGCCTATCAGAAGCGCACGACCGAGACGGTTCAAAAACTGGCTGAACTGGCCAGGTCCTCGGGGCGTCGCCTGATGGTGCGTCTGGTCAAGGGCGCCTATTGGGACACCGAGATCAAGCTGGCCCAGGTCAACGGCCGCACCGACTATCCGGTCTTCACCACCAAGCCGGCGACCGATCTGAACTATCTGGTTTGCGCCAAGGCGCTGATTGAGGCCTCGCCCTACATCTACGCCCAGTTCGCCACCCACAACGCCCACACCTTGGCCGCCGTACGCCGCATGGCGCGCGACCGCAACGTGACCATCGAGCATCAGCGCCTGCACGGCATGGGCGAGGCCCTCTATGACGCCGCGCACGAGGCCTGGGCCGACGAGACGGTCATCGTCCGCGCCTACGCCCCGGTCGGCGGCCACGAAGAACTGCTGCCCTATCTGGTGCGCCGCCTGCTGGAAAACGGCGCCAACTCCTCCTTCGTTCACGCCCTGCTGGACGAGCGCGTTCCTGCGGCCGCTGTCGCCGCCGACCCCATCACCGCCGTCGAGGCCCAGCCCGACCGCCACCCCAGGATTCCGGTTCCCATGAATATCTACGGCGATCGTCAGAACTCCCTTGGCCGCGACTATTCGCAGGCCGCCGACCGTGAGCGCCACGCCAAGGCCCTGGAGCGCGTCGACAGCGAGAAGCTGACGTCCGGCCCGATCATCGGCGGCAAGCTGCGCGCCGGGATCAATCCGCAGGACGTGACCAACCCCGCTGACCGCTCGCAGGTCCTGGGTCATGTGTCCGAAGCCTCGGTCGAGGACGTGGACGCTGCTGTCGCCGCTGCCGGAAACGCCCAGGTCGCCTGGGACCGCATCGGCGGTTCGGGGCGCGCCCCCATCCTGCGCGCCATGGCCGACGTGCTGGAAGCCGACATGGACCGCCTGGTCGCCCTGCTGTCACGCGAAGCGGGCAAGACGCTGAACGACGGCGTGGCCGAGGTGCGCGAAGCCGCTGACTTCTGCCGCTACTACGCCCTGCTGGCCGAGCGCGACTTCGGCGGCGCCCAGACGCTGAAGGGCCCGACCGGCGAGACCAACCAACTGGTCCTGCATGGCCGTGGCGTCTTCGCCGCCATCAGCCCGTGGAACTTCCCCCTGGCCATCTTCACCGGCCAGATCGCTGCGGCTCTGGCCGCCGGCAACGCCGTGGTGGCCAAGCCCGCTGAACAAACCCCGCTGATCGCCGCCGAGGCCGTCCGCCTCTTCTACAAGGCCGGTCTGACCCCCGACCTGCTGGCCCTGGTCCCCGGTCGCGGCGAGGTGGTCGGCGCGGCCCTGACCGCCCATCCGGGCGTCGACGGCGTGGCCTTCACCGGGGGCACCGACACCGCCAGCGCCATCAACCGCGGCCTCGCCGGGCGTCCCGGCGCCATCATCCCCTTCATCGCCGAGACCGGCGGGCTGAACGCCATGTTCGTGGACACCACGGCGCTGAAGGAACAGGTCATCGACGACGTCATCCTGTCCGCCTTCGGTTCAGCCGGTCAGCGCTGCTCGGCCCTGCGCATCCTCTATGCGCCCAAGGAAGCCGCCGACGCCCTGATCGAAGGCCTGAAGGGCGCGCTGGCGACCCAGGTGATCGGCGACCCGACCGACCCCAAGACAGACATCGGTCCCGTCATCGACGCCGAGAGCCGCGCCAACCTGGAAGCCCACGTCGCGCGCCTGTCGAAAGAAGCCAAGATCGTCGCCCGCGCCGAACTGGCCGCTGGTTCGGACAAGGGCGACCTGTTCGCCCCGACCATCGCCGAGATTCCGACCCCCGACTTCCTCGAACGCGAGGTCTTCGGCCCGATCCTGCACGTCTATCGCTATGACTCGAAGGACCTGAAGTCGGTCGCCGCCAAGCTGGCCGGGCGCGGCTACGGCCTGACCCTGGGCGTCCACAGCCGCATCGAGGCCTTCGCCGACGAGGTCGTGCGTCTGGTCCCGGCCGGCAACGTCTATGTCAACCGCTCGATCATCGGCGCCGTCGTCGGCGTCCAGCCCTTCGGCGGCGAGGGCCTCAGCGGCACCGGTCCGAAAGCTGGCGGCCCCAACAGCCTCATCCGCTACGCTGCGGAAAAAGCCATCAGCGTCAACATCGCGGCCCAGGGCGGCGATCCAGCGCTGCTGAATTTGTAGGGGTCATGACCAGCGGAACGGCCACGATAGTAGAGGTTGGCGCGCTTTAGGTTTGCGACAGGCGACGATCGTGAACTGGCCGGGGATCTCCAGCTTTAGTTCGAATTGGCTCTCAGCAAGCAACGGGCCTTGGCGATCGTTATCGATCTGGTAGCAATCTTGGCCAGCCCAAGCGATGACTTCCAACTTGGCGTTTCGGGCGAGCTGCAGGGTTTCGGCCAGCGTGTAGTGCCTGAAATGGAAGTGATTTCCAGTGGAGACGTGTGGTAGTAGATCTTCATTTGGTGTGGAAAAGATCAAGTATCCGCCTGGCTTGATGCTTTTAACGAGAGCGTAAAAAAAAGCGACGCCGTCCGCGACATGTTCGACCGACTCTAGGGAGACCACGAAGTCGTAGGCTTCGTGCGGCAGTTCGAAGGGCCAGTAGGCGTGGGCGTATAGTGTGCGAGGTGTTTTGAAATGTTCATTGGCGAAGGTGATGGCTTCTTTCGAGCCGTCCAAGCCTAAAACGCTCCGCGTACGAGACAGGAGCTCGGCGCCATAGCCATTGCCGCAGAACGCATCCAGGCCGTGACCCCGCGCGGGAATGATGGCGTCAGCCCATTCATAGCGGAAGCGGTGATCGGCTCGGATATCCTTGTAAGATTGCGCGACTTGTCGTTCGCCCGAGAAAAAGCTGAGGTCGTGATCAATCATCGAATGGCTAGACCGAAATGAGTGGGATGGCGTTGGATTAGATGCCATGGTGGCAGGGGGAGCACCATGTCAACGTCGTGCTGCCATGTTTCTATAATCGCCACGGGATTGCGCGTGTCTTCAGTCTGCATCGACGGCTTTAATCTGGCTATGGCCAAGGGGTCAGGCATCGCGACCTATAGTCGGAATCTGCTTTCCGCCTTCAGTGATTGCGGCATTGACGGTCAGGTGCTTTACGGGCCGCCAGGAAATGATAGCCGCAAGATTTCCGAAGTAACTCTTGCTGATGCTGAGCGTCCGCTGGCGAAGGTGAGAAAATTCGATCGGTTCAAGCGAACGTTGCTGTCTCAGCAGGGCCGCACAGCCTTCCCGATTATCCCTAGCGACAAAGTGATTTGGTCGTCGCGAGGCGGAGGGCGGCCGGAGGCGGGTTGTTTTTGGGCCGCCGGTGACCTGTTCCACTATGCCCATCGCTGTTTCCAGGCTTATGGCAGGGTGACGCCTGTGTCGTTTGTTGGTGAGGCCGATCAGGTTCCCGACGCCGTTCAGTGGACGGCGACCCTGCCTCTTTACGCTCCCAAGAAGATCAATGTATATACGATACACGATCTGATCCCTTTGCGTCTTCCACATTCAACCATGGAGGATAAGCAGAAGTATAAGTTGCTTTGCGATGAAATATCAAAGCGCGCGGATCACATTGCTGTCGTGTCCGAAACTACGAAGCGAGATGTGGTAGAGCTTCTGGGGGTGAGCCCGGATCGGATAACGACTACCTATCAATCAGTAACCATTCCAAAAGAAATCGTTGAACGGTCAGCGTCTGAGGTTGCTCTCGAGATTGAGGGGGTATTTGATCTCGGGTGGAAAGATTATTTCCTCTATTTTGGGGCGATTGAACCCAAGAAGAACGTTGGCCGAATTGTTGAGGCCTTCCTTGCTTCCGGCGTTGATCGACCGCTTGTCATAGTGGGGGGGCGCGCTTGGCTGGAAGAGGGCGAGGTGGCTCTGCTCGATCAGGTGCAGCGTGACGGTACTCCCGCAGGCAAGCGTATTCGTCGCTACGAATACATGCCTTACCGGCTGCTCGTAAGTCTGATCCGCGGCGCGCGAGCCACGCTCTTTCCGTCACTTTATGAGGGATTTGGTTTGCCCGTGCTCGAGTCCATGCTTCTGGAGACAGCGGTGCTGACGTCGACCGCAGGATCTTTGCCTGAGGTGGCTGGCGAGTCGGCCCTTATGGTCGATCCTTACGATGTGCCTGCGATCACTAAAGGCATTCAAGCCTTGGCCTTCGACGATGATCTTGTCGCTGATCTGGTCGCCCGTGGCCGTGCGCGTGCGACCCTGTTCACGCCCGAAGCGCATGCCAATCGCGTGCGAGGCATGTATGAGAGATTGGGCGTCCTGAAGGTCTAGGTGTTCAGCCCCAAAGTGTGTGGGAACCAGTTAAGCTGATCTTTTGTGGGCGCTGCCTGTCGCATTTCAGTTGGACCTTACCACTTTTGAGAGCTGATCGTGCAGCGCCGTCTTGTCGAGCATGGCCTGGGCCAGCAGGCGCTTCAGCTTTCCGTTTGCATCTTCTTAGGCAGAGGGAGCTAGGCGCCCGAAACGCTCGTCCTGCCGAAATTGGCTTCCAGGCGTAGATCCTCCGACATGGTAGTGCGCCAGCTCGCCAGCTCGCCAGCTCGCCAGCTTTGGCGCCGGCCTCGTTCTCCCTCAGGATCCCGATGATCTTCTCTTCCGTGAATCTCGCTCGTTTCGTTCTGTCCGTCCTTTCAAGGGGCGGGCTCTAGCTCTGCAAGGAGGACATTCTCGCGGGCACGTCAGCGCCGCCAATTTTCTGTCAGGCGTCCTGGTCGCTGCAATCGCCAGCTATTGGGCAAAAGGAGCCTGGACCCTAGGCGGCGTTTACGTCAGCCAAGCCGAGCGAAGACAGGAATACGCGCGCATTCCTGTCATCTGGGAAGCGCGTCTTGAGCGTCTCCGCGAGGCGACTGGCGCCTGAGCGATCACCACAGCCGGCCGCCGCCTTGATGGCCTCATAGGAAATCGAATAGTCGTCAGGATAAAGGCGATGGGCCTGGGTAAGTAGGCGGTATGAGGCTCTCAGGTCATGGCGGGCTAGAAGTCGGGCGCGAATGAGCCAAGCTTCGCGTGATCGTCTGATTGTGGGTTCGATCGCAAAGGCCGCGAAGAGATTGCGCTCGGCTGCAGGCAGGTCGCCAAGACTGTAGCAACTGATCGCTAAGTGAAGCAGGGCCTCGGCCGGCGAGATCGGCCATGGCTTCCGCGACATGCCCTTCGTCTCCTCGGCGGCCATGAGCGACAGGGTAGCGTTCCAATGCTCGCGGGCCGCCCCCCAATCACCTAGACGCACAGCAACGCCCGCCAAACCAACCTCACCATGGATGCGATGCGAGGCGGATGCGCCGACCTGCTTGAAAAAGTCCTTGGCGCGATCATACTCGGCTAGCTCGTTGAGCATATTGGCGGACTGAAGCCCGGCGTTGGCGTTGGTCGGATCTAGCTTTAAGATCGCCTGCCAATAGCGCAGGGCGACTTGCCAATCATGGCGTGCCTGCGCAGCGCGAGCTTTCTGTCGAAGGGCGCGGATGGCCCGACGCCGCACTGCCGTGATGGGATTAATCACGCTTTCACCTTCCCAGTCATGGGGGACGCAGCCTTTTTGATCGCTGCGATCAGGCCGCTTCTTTCGAGAAGATTGTCCCAATAGAGGGTGTGCCGTTTTTCGAGCTGCTTCTTCGTCAGCTCAAGTTGCGGCCCGTGGAGGACATCCAGCATGGCGTCACGAAACTGCTTCGGGGTGCGGGCGACCAAAACGCCCTTCTCTTTCTCGAAATCTTCAAAGGAACGAAGGGCCACCGGGGTGGCAATTACCCACTTGCCACCGCACAGTGCTTCGGCGGTCTTCAGGTTACTTCCGCCTCCCGAAGAGATCGGCAGGATCGTCCCCTTTGATCGCTCCTGAATCCAGTGGAGTTCCGGGTCCGACGGGCGGGAGAAGAAGTGAACTCTGTCGCCGTATGACGAGGCATGGGGAAGGTATTCTTGAGAGCCGAAAATCCCGTCAGCAGCGCCGCCGCAGACGGCGAGCTGTTTCGTCGGCGGCAGTCCGTAAAGAGACTCGCTAAGCACGAAGTTGGTGAAGCCTGTGACATTGGGGGGGTAGGCGCTCCCGACGAAAACGAGGTACTCGCCCGGAGGCAGTTCCCCGCCCTCGTATGGGCGTCTGCTGCGGCCAGGGCGGTCGGTGCCGTTGCGGATCGTTAGCACAGGCGCGCCACATCCGAGGGCCCGGTAATAGTCGGCCTCAGTTTGCGAAACGGCGACAATCAGGTCTGCGGCATCGACCGCATCCCGTTCGACGGCTTCGATCAGTGAGGTGGCCCGTTTCACCTTGTCGCTTGTCACGCCGGCGGCTTCAAGGATCGAACGCTTCAGCGGCGCCTCATGGTTATGTGAGGAATAGACCAGTGTAACGCTGCTCAGGTCGCCAAGTTGCTGCAATTTATCGACAAGCGGCCACATGAACGGTTGATCGAGTTGAATTACATCCGGCTCGAAGTCTTCGACGATCTTCCGAAAGTGATTGAGCGGGGCCTCATTCTGGGCGGCGAACACGCCGGAGCCGAGGTCGTCAATGAAGGGAATGTCGGAAAACATGCCGCCGGGCGACGCATACGGAATGTCGTCCGCTGTGACGGCTGAGCCGCCATAGGTGCCGGGCATGTAGACTGAGGCGTATCGAAACGACGTATTGTTGGCTTTGTAATATCGGCCGAGGTTTGAGACGCGGCGCTGTCCGCCGTGAATCGGGGTCGCGATCGGATAGGTACCAAGCGAGAGAATATTCATTTGTGCTTGGCCATTGTCGCGTTCAACTTCTCATAGAATAGATCTGCGGAGCGATCCCAGGTAATCGGCTGATATCGACTTGTTGACCTTTCCTCGTACTCGCGGAGAAGTTCGTCGTCGTTCATAAAGTCGCGGATCGCCTCACCCCAGGCCTTGATGTCGTGTGGTGGAATGTAGAGGGGCGCGTCTCCGCCCACTTCGCGAAGAGAGCCTGTATTGCTGCTGATGCAGGCCTTGCCCAGCCCCATGGCCTCGACGAGCGACAGGCCGTATCCCTCGTATCTCGAGGGAAAAACAACGAAGCGCGCGCCTTGGTATAGGGCCAAAAGTTCTTCGTCGGACACATCTGACAGGATAACTATCCTATCCTTCAGGAGCGGGTTGGTGCGGATTTCCTGCAGGAGGTTGTCGATGTTCCAGCCGGTTCGTCCAACGAACACGCAGAGCGCGTCATCGTCCAATTGGCCGCTGCGGATAAGGTGATCGAAGGCATCGACAATGGTGCGATGGCTTTTGCGCGGCTCGATAGTCGAGACGTAAAGGAGGTATTTCGATGTCGCGAACCGCGGGTGCGCCAGAGGGCCAGCGTCCGACCCCGAGTGGATGTCGCAGCCTAGCGGCCACGAATCCATCTCCAGTTCCGGCATACGCCACTCGTTCATATGCGCCTGAACATCGTTTTTCGTCGTGTCGGAAATGCAAAGCGCATAGTCCGCCGTCCACAGCAACTCGCCGAAGTATTTCTTCAGTATATCAACGTATGACGGTACGACAAAGTGTGGGTATAATAAGGGGATGATGTCGTAGATGATTGAGACGTATTTGAACGGTCGCGATTTCTTTAATATTCGTATGCTTCTAAGGTCTTTGTGTTCCCAATCTAGGCCGCCGTTTACGACCCACGTGTCGCTGGTAAGTTTCACCTTCCGCGCTATCAGTTCGGAAGTGGGCGTTAGTCTTCGTTCTGTTGCCCAGTGCACGGGTATGACGGACAGGTTGTCGCGGACCTGAAGGATGTCGGCCAGGGATAGGTCTGCGATATTGGCGCGCGCGCGCACGAGCGCACGGGCGTCGGGGTGGCTGCGCATGGCGGTCTGCCGAATGATCTCGCTGAGCCCCGCCTGGTCGGTCCGTTGCGAGAAATCGGCTGAAAGCAGGTCGTCGCGGTTCAGATGACAGGCGCCCGACAGCACCGCCTCGGCCAGCCACGGCGCCATCTCGTAGAAGGCGCCGCTGGTGGCTTGATAGAAGCAGTAGGACAGTTTGGCGTCGCTGCGCCCAAGCGCTCGCTTGGCGATCTCCCGCTCAACCCGGGTGATGCCGACCGGCGGGCCGCCCCAGCAAAGGGTGGTCGTGAGATCGAAATATAGCTTCATTGTCATCCCGCAGGCCTGCCCCAGTTGGGCATTCGCGTGAGCGTGGGTCTAAGCGCCGGTGATAGTGGGTCGTTCGAACTGTGGCAATGCCGCCCACCCCGCCGCTTTACTCGGGTCATCGGCCGATGCTACGGCCTGTCTAATGATATGGAGGCGTGGTTGGCCAGAAGAGCGTTGATAACGGGAATCACTGGACAGGATGGTGCTTACCTTGCCCACCTGCTTCTCGAAAAGGGCTACACTGTTTTCGGCGTCGCCCGTCGGTCGAGCCACTCTGAGGTCGATGATCACCGGCTGCGTTGGCTGGGCATTCATTCGGACGTCCAGATCGTGGACGGCAATCTCACAGATTTGAGTTCGCTCATTCGGATACTGCGTGAGACCAAGCCTGATGAAATCTACAATCTGGGCGCTCAATCCTTCGTAAAGGCGAGTTGGGATCAACCGATCGTCACGGCCAATGTGACGGGAGTCGGCGTCCTGAACCTGCTCGAGGCTGTTCGTCTCGAGACGCCCTCTGCTCGCTTCTATCAGGCCTCATCGTCTGAGATGTATGGCCTTATCCAGGAGCCCATGCAGAGCGAGACGACGCCGTTTTACCCTCGCAGTCCCTACGCCGTGGCGAAGCTCTACGGCCACTGGATCACGGTCAACTACAGGGAAAGTTTCGGAATGCACGCCTCGTCGGGCATTCTGTTCAATCATGAGTCCCCGCTTCGAGGGCTTGAGTTCGTCACCCGGAAGGTCACTCGAACGGCTGCGGCCATCAAGCTGGGCCTCGCCGATAAGCTCGAGATGGGCAATCTTGATGCGAAGCGCGATTGGGGGCACGCCAAGGACTACGTTCGTGCGATGTGGTTGATGCTGCAGCAAGACCAGCCGGACGACTACGTGGTGGCCACCGGCGAAACCCATACCGTCCGGCACATGATCGACGTCGCCTTCGGCCAACTCGGACTGAATCCTGACGACTATCTCTCGATCAATCCCAAGTATCTGCGACCGGCAGAGGTGGATGTGCTGTTGGGCGACCCCGCGAAGGCGAAACGACAGCTGGGATGGCGACCTGAGATCAGCTTTGAGGCACTGATTGGTGAAATGGTTGAGGCGGATCTCGCTCGCCTGCACCGCAAGCTCTGAGGATGGATCGCGACGCCAGGGTGCTCGTCACGGGCGCGGGCGGGTTTGTCGGAATGCGCCTGGTGAAGGCGCTTTCCGCCGACCTCCGCGTTGCTCGCATACTGGCTCTGGGGGGAGCTGGTGAAACGGGTAGTGACAAGGTTGAGAGCGCCGATGTTGATGTGACGACCGACGAGCTTGAGGCCGCGACGGCGCGTTTTTTGCCGACCCATGTCGTCCACCTTGCAGCGATTTCGTCCGTCGCCGCCTCGCTGCAGGACAGGCGAGGCGTCATGGATGTGGCGGCGCTAGGGGCGTTGCATCTTGCCGATGCGATTGCATGCCATGCGCCGGCGGCGCGCGTACTCTTCACGAGTTCGGCTGAAGTCTATGGACGGGCGTTTGCGTCTGGCGTTGAGCTGGACGAAAGTAGTCCTGTGTCTCCCGCGAACCCCTATGCTCGCTCGAAGCTGGCCTCGGAGTTCCTGCTGGCCGATCGGCTTCCTTCCTCCGCCAGCTTGATAATCATGCGCCCCCTGAACCACATTGGCCCCGGGCAAGACACGCGGTTCGTCGTTTCAGCCTTCGCCCGACAGATCGCCGAAATCGAATATGGCGTGTGCGATCCGGTCATAAGCGTTGGAAACTTGGACGCACAGCGCGACTTTTTGAGCGTCGTCGACGTAATCGACGCCTATGTTCGTGGCCTGTTCCTGCCGGCCGCGCCGGGCTCGCAGGAGACCTTCAACGTATCGGCTGGCGCAGTCAGAAGCATTAGGAGCGTCCTGGACGACCTTCTGGCGCTGTCCTCTGTGCAGTGCCAGGTGAAGGTCGATCCGGCACGATTGCGGCCAAGCGACGTCCCGGTGACCCGTCTTTCCAGCGAAAAGCTACGGGCTGCGACAGAGTGGAGCCCGTCAGGGCATTGGGACGTCCTCCTGGCTAGTATTCTAGACGACCAGAGGCGCGCTGTAGGCGAAGCCTAGGCGGTTGCCGGTGTCGTCGACCGTCCGATCGCGAACAGCATCATGCCGAGCTGACGGAAATCGGGGAGCCCTTCCATATCGGAGGGACGGCGGGGAAAGCGTCGATAGAAGACCAGCTGCAACACCTCGCCATTTTCCGGCTTTGGCGCATCGAAACGCACGGTGGCAGGATTTCCAGAGTTCGTCGGCAGGGTAACTGTGGCGAGGCGGCTGCCCCCGCTCCAGACCTCCACTTCGTCCGTGGTACCTGGGCTCCCGGTATAGACGGCCGCTGTCATCTCGAGCGTGATGGGGCCGTCCTGATCGGCGGGCCAGATGAAATCCAACGCCGCCAGTTCGTCGGACCAAACGCCCCCAGCTTCAGCTTCATGCCATCCGTAAGATCTCGCCAGCGCCAACGACTCGTTCGTGACCGGACAAGATTCGTCGGGGACCACCGGTGGCCTGGCCGATGGCGGCCAAATATCGACCACGCCCCAGTGAAGCTTCAAGAGCGCCTTCAACGAGCGCGTGTGCGGTGCAGAGGCGGCCTTTACTTGACCGTCTCGCAACCACGAGGCGACCGGCCCGTACAGATCATCCAGCCGGGCCGCGACGAACTCTTCTCGGACAGGAAAGCCGTGTGACAGGTCCGGCCTGAGGGCGACGGCCTCAGCACCCAGCAGGACGGCTTCATGAAGAACTGAGCTGGACAGTGCCATGAGTCTCCCGATCTGGCCTGACGCAAGCAGGTTGTAAGTACTTCGATCAGTGAAGCGCCCGTTCTTCAGCTGAAGAACCGCCAATCGATCAGCTTCGCCAGCCGACGAATGAGGATGTGGTTTGATCCAAACGACCGGGTGTGATTCGGCAAACTGGCGCAATTCATCCAAGTGGTCGTCAAGGCTGGCGAATCCTTGGGTGTCCAGTAGCGCGCTGTCCTTCGGCATCTGAAGGGCGATGATGCCGTCAACCCCCTGGCTGTGTGGCATTCCGACGCAAACAGCGTCAAATCGCAGGGCTGCGGCGGCGATAGCCAACTCCCGTTGCATTATATCTTGGTCGATGAGCTTATTGAGCGGCACGCCATGGCTACGGGCGAGAAGGTAGTAATCCGGCCCAAAACGGCAGGGGTGAAGACGAAGATCGAGCGCGGGGGCACCCCGCTCGCCAATAAGACGCCAGAGGTTGTCTGGTGTTTCAAAGCCTAGATAGAAGGCGCCATCGAGCAGAGATGCGAAGGATTCTTCGACTTCCGCGGTCAGCGGACTCGTCCTTTGCCTCGCCCACCGAGCGACGCTGTCAGCGCTGGAGGAGGGCGTGATGCCGATATTCTCCGGCGTAGCGACCTGTGCATCCAAATCGCCGAAAAGGCCGGTCGCGATGACGCGCATCATCTCGACATTGAGGTGCTGCTCCCACGAGCCGTCCATCGCCACGCGGAATGGGTCTCCGCCCAGTAAGACTTTCCGAGGACGCTGTACCTGTTCGAACGTGGGTTCCCTTCTGCAGACCCCAGAAGATGGGAGGGCGAAACGACGCGCCAGCCGCCGCAGGATGCCGTCCGTCATTCGATACTCCTCGGGGGGGCTACGGTCGAGCGGGTTCGATATCAGATGGTCCTGGGAGGAGCCAGCCGTACCGCTAGCCTGTGGTGTCGCCGCATAGCTCGATGTCGACGCCGGCGAATGTCAGGCCTCCCGCCAGCGAACTTTCCGGCAGGATCAGGCGGAATTCTGAGAGGCCTGATTGCGAGATGGCGTGGTTCAGTTCAGCTCGGAAATGCCCAGGTTTTCCTGGACTTGCCTCAAAGGATGTGAAGTCAGTCTGACCTCCCCATTCGAACCTGAACCGATGAAGACTGGCGGGCGCATCTACGGTGAACCGCACGGTTGCTTTCCATTGACCCGCCGGTAGGGTGACATAAGGGCCATGCACCAGACAGCGGGCGCGACCGGCTAAGTCGATGCAAACGTCGCCAGATGGAGACGTTTGGTGGTTGGGGTCAATGATGAATGCGCCGGGGACCCAGAGGGAGACTGAGCCCGGTTGAGGAGGCCCCTCCCGGTAGATCGAGAGCGCCTGATCGCGTTGGGCGTCCACCGCCGTCGGAGCACCGTCGGTCAGATCGATCGACAGGAAGGATAGGATATCGATGCGACGAGCGCCGGTCAGCTTGGACGGCGTAATGTATTCTACCCCATGCTTGGCCGCAGGAAGGGCCGAAAGAGCGAGGGACGCCTGCACGCGATCGACGCCAGTCCAATATCCGAGCGCATCAGCCTGGGTGAGGATGACTGTGACTTCGTCGTAGGACGCTGAACCCAAGTCGTTCAAATCATCTGACAGATAGACTGCGAAGGGGCATGGATGCGCGACGTTTTCTGCACCAGCGGCGAATGTCGGAACACCGTCCAAGTGAGCCTGGCGCTCAATCAAATAGCGCCATTCCGCCGCTTCCGGCGACGGCGCGAAGAGGATCAGGCCAGAGCGCTGGTGAGCAGGCGCTTCATTGGACTGGAGGATGGAAGATGAAGTCATTCGTGGGAGGTCCGCTAGTGCGCGCGCAGCCACATATACACATCCACCGCTTCCTCGATGTCATCGAAAATTCGAGCATGGCCTCCGTCGATTACGAGCGCTCGGCTGCAGTGAGTTTTGATCAGCCCCATGTCGTGCGAGGCCATAATGAACGCCCGGTCGGCTCGGTGCTGGAAAAGTTCAGCGTTGCAACGATCCTGGAACCGTGCATCACCCACCGACACGAGTTCGTCGATGAGGTAGCAGTCAAACTCAATCGCCAGCGAAAGGCCGAACGCGAGACGCGCCCGCATACCCGATGAATAGTGTTTGACCGGCATTTTTAGCTTGCTGCCCAGTTCAGCGAAGCCGTCCACTCGCTCTAGCGTGTCACGATAGTCGCGCGCATACAGCCTGGAAATGAAGCGAATATTGTCCAATCCCGACAAACTGCCCTGAAAGCCGCCGCCGAAGCCGATCGGCCAGGAAGGCTTGACAGCCCACTTTACGACGCCGGATGTCGGCGGCAGGACGCCGCCCAGGATCTTGATGAGTGTCGATTTGCCTTGGCCGTTTCGTCCAAGGAGAGCCAAGCGTCCAGACTTGCTCACTTCGAAGTTGAGATTCGAGAAAACCGGGCGACCAACGCCCGGCTTTCCATAGGTCTTCGTGAGAGAAGTGACGCTGAGGCCTGCGTCGTTCGCGAAATCCTGCATCAATCCTGCCTGTGTTCTCGGACGCCGGCCCAGACCAGCCAGCCCACGCCGTAGATCAGCAGGCAGGTCATCAGGACCGTGAGAATCGATCGAAGGCGGCGCGGCTCGGAGGCCACATCGGGCAGATTGGGAGCGGCGATGCGGAGCAGGTAGAGCTGCTGACGTTGGGCGTCTTGGCGGGCCGAGGTGAGATTGGCCGATGCCGCCGCCACTTCCTTAGCCGCGAGTTCATTCTGCAGCACAAGCGTTTCGTATCGGCCTACCTGCGGAGCGAGCGAGGAGGTGCCTCCCGCGATCTTGCTGCGCTCCTCAGCGATTTGACGCTCTATGGTCACGATGCGCCGATCCAATGAGGGCAGCATAGGGCTTTGCGGGGCTTCATTTCGCAATTGGTCGCGTTGGACTTCTGCTTCCGCAAGGTTCGCCATCAGGCCGACAATGACCTGGGACATCGCATTGGCTTCACGCGTGGGGTCGAGGAAGCGCCGGTCATTCCGGAATGCAGCCAAGGCGGCTTGCGTTTCGCCTGCGGCTCTTGTGGCTTCTTTGCTCCGGGCCACTGCGTCGGCTAGGGTGTTCGTCATCGCCCGCTCGTTGAGGCGATTAACCAGCGCTTCGCCTTCGCTCAGCAGTGCGTCGGCCATCTTTTGTGCGTCTTCCGGCTTGAACGCCTCGACGCGAAGCGTGCTGATGCCAGTTTGCGAGGCATAGCCGACAGTGACGAATCGGGGAAAGGCCTTGTACATGCTTTCAAAGCTGCGACGTTCCAGAAGGTTCGGATAGCGCGCGACTATGTCGGCGTTGGGCGGGGCCAGCATGCCCGCCACATCGATCCGTCGATCCAGCTCGGCCAAGCCGTCTCGTGAAGTTATGTACTCGTGGATGGCGAACGCGTCCGAGGCCTGGGTTGTGAAGCCGGCGCCCTGGAGAGCGACGCCTAGCGCCGACATCTGAGGTTGGGCGGGCGATCGGACGATGAAACGCGCTTCCGAAACATATCGAGGCGACGCGATCAGGAAGAAATAAATCGCAGCCAGAAGGGTGGGAATCCCAACGACGATAATGAACCCCCAAGGCAGCTTCTTGGCGATGGTTCGAAGCGTCTTCTTCGGTCGATTGTGAGCCGAAGCAAGAGGACCCATGTAGCTCAGACGGTTTTCGGTCATAATTTTTCGCGGTTGCTGGTGCGGCAGCTAGCCGCTTAATCGACTTCGACGCGCTTGCTGGCAACGGCTATCAGGACGATGCCGCTAAGATTCAAGATCAGGACCCAAAGAAGTGCGTAGGCGGGATCGTAGTGCGTTTCGACGAACGGGCCAAAGACAGCTGCCCTGATCATCTCAACGCCATGAGGAAACGGAATCCAAAGGTAAATTTTCTGTGCCGCAGAAGGCAGGAAGGATGTCATCACGAATGCGCCGGAGACTGGAATGAGCGCATAGCTTAGGAAGCCGACAAGTCGCTCGAAAAGATCAGAAAGCAGAGCGAGGCCTCCAAAGGTGAGGGCGAGGCCGGAGCCCAGGCCGAGCATGATGAGCCAGCCCGAATAGAGCAGAAGGTAGTCCGAAGGGAGGCTCACTTGCCCGAGGGCCAAGAGCAAGGCGTAAACGACGACGAAGGCGCAGGTGGCGCCTGCAAACTCCAGAATCACGCGCGTAGCATAGATATGCAGTGGCTTGATCTTGGCATGGTAGAGTAGGCCCGCATTGGCTTGCAACGCAACGATCGTGGTGCTGATCAGGTGGCGAAGCAGCAGCAGAGACATATATCCCGTCATGACGAACGGGCCCAGTTTGATGCCATGCTCATAGGGTGGCTTGATGAAGTGCCACATGGTTAGTACGCCGACGCAGAAGATCAGCGGTTCTCCAACCAGCCACAAAAAGCCCAATCCTTCTCGCCCGTAGCGGGTCATGATTTCGCGCATCATCAAGGCCCCGATGATGCGGCCGTGGCTTTGCACGCTTGGAATGGGATTCATGGCTTGTGGCTTGCGGCTACTGTTGAAAGGCTGCGCCTTGATGAAAATTCCGCCCTAAAACCATGCTGTAGAAGCGAAGGTTAGGGGCTTGGTTGGGCGCTTGTCAATTTTTGGGACGCCATATCAAGTCGTTCACGCATCCATGAATCATGTGTTGGTACATGAAGCTTTCTAGGGTCTCGCGGTTATGAACCTTCATTCCTCCGCGAGCATCGACTTCAAACTCGCCAGCCAGATCGAGAACCATGTCTGCCAAAATTCTCGGACTCTCGTCTGTGTGCATGGCTATGGCGTAGGCGTTGAACTCCATCACGACAACGGGCTTGAAATGATCCAAGGTTTTCTGGGCGCCGCGCAGCACCTCTGCTTCATATCCTTCCACATCAATCTTGACGAGATCAACCGAGTGAAGGTCCAAGTCTTCAACGATGCTATCGATCGAACGCACCTGAACGGCTATTTCGCCTTCTTTTCCAACATGACTTCCTGCTGCAAAGTCCGTTTCACTGAACCTTACCTCACCAGGCCCTGACCCGGCCGCGCATTGAAACAGCTCGGCCTCGATGTTGTTTTCCTTCATCGTGTGCCTGAAAAGCTCAGCGTTCCTAGGTGATGCCTCCACCGCAATGATCTTGGCGCCGGAAGCTGCAGCCAAAAGGCTGGTTCCCCCAATATTGGCGCCGATATCTAGAAATACGTGGGGAGACTTGAGGGAGCAAATCTCAGTTATCAGACCGGTGTTGTTGGCAATGTGATTTTCAATCTCGCCAAAGTATCTGTCAGACTCGTAACCGAATATTTTCCGCTTTATCCCCATGACCTCGATTTCCCGAGAGGTCGGCTTTAAATTCGCGGCGAACATTGGTTCGTGGCCCCAAGATTGATTTCGACAGGCGCCGTTTTGGCACGAACCGATAAGTAGCGATAGCCATGCACTGTTCGATGCGCATCCTGCCCCTAACGAAATGCCGCCGAATTCTCGACTGAATTAAAGCCGTGGCCCCATCCCCCCGCTCGGCTCAGGGCGCTGAGGCCGGGCTTGTTGATCCGATCGCCGATCCAGCGGGCGGTGTTGATCAGGGCGTTCAGGTCGTAGCCGGTGGAGAAGCCGGCGCGTTCCAGCATATAGACCAGGTCCTCGGTGGCCACATTGCCGGTCGCGCCGGGGGCGAAGGGGCAGCCGCCGATGCCGCCGACCGAGGCGTCGAGGATGTCTACGCCGGCCTCGACTCCGGCGTAGGCGTTGGCCAGGCCGGTGTTGCGGGTGTCGTGGAAGTGCAGGCGTAGGGTCGCATCGGGCGCGGCCTTGCGAGCGGCCTCCACCTTCCTGGTCACGCTCCACGGGTCGCCGACGCCGATGGTGTCGGCCAGGGCGATCTCTTCGACGCCGAGCGCGGCGATGCGGGCGACCAGCTCGCTGACCTGTTCGACCGAAACCTCGCCGTCAAAGGGGCAGCCCCAGACGCAGGACAGGGTGGCTGTCAGCTTCGGCGTCGCGCCGGGCGCGCCTTCTGCGTTGCGACGACCCGCCATGATATCGGACAGCATCTGCACCTGCTGGTCGACGTTCAATCCCTGGTTCTTCAGGCCGAAACCGTCGGTGGCGGACATGGCGACATTGACCTCGTCCACCGCCGTGCCGAGCGCGCGATCATAGCCCTTGCCGTTCAGGACCAGGCCGATGCGGTTGTGGCCCGGTGCGGGGGGCAGGGCGGCCATCACCTCTTCGGCGCCGGCCATCTGGGGCACATACTTGGGGTGGACGAAGCTGACCGCCTCGATCCGCTGGGCGCCGGCGGCTTCCAGGCGGCGCACGAAGTCGGCGCGGACGGCGGGCGTCAGCACCGCCTTTTCGTTCTGCAGGCCGTCGCGTGGGCCGACCTCGACGATCTGGATGAAGCGACCCATCAGCGTGCGCTCCGTTCGCCGGCGCCCGCTGGCGCATAGACGGTCAGGCGTACGTCGTCGCCCGAGGAGTAGTTGTGGCCGCTGACCACGCCCACGGCGCGCCCGGCAGCGCCGAGGTCGGCCAGGGCGCGGCGGAACTCTTCGTCGTCATGGGCCTCGACGATGGCGGGGCGACCCTCGGCCAGGGCGCGGGCCGCGCCGGGGCCATCGGTCAGCTGGGTGTCGCGCCCGGTCAGGAAGACGAAGCTGGGCTCATGGAAGGTGGTGATGGCCACCGGCCCCGGATAGCGGCCCTGGGCGGGGCTCAGCTCGGCCGATTCCAGCGTCTTCACCAGACGCGGGGCGATGGACAGGGGGCGCAGCTGGCGGATGGTCCCAGCCAGGCCGGCGTGGGCGATGACGCCGCACAGGATGGCGGCCAGAACCCCGGTGATCGCCGCCCGGTTGACCAGCAGGAAGCCGCCGACCGCCGCCGCCATGACGGCGAAGACGATGGTCACGGTGGCCCAGGTCTGGGCCGTCGAACGCCCGAACTCGGTCAGGCCGTAGACGGTGATGGCGCAGATGACGACAGCGGCGAACAGGCCGAGCAGGGCGCCGGAAATGCGCGAGACCTTGCCGATCGGCTGGGTCAGGGCGGCCGCGGCCAGCAGGGCGATCGCGCCGAAGGTGGGCAGGGTATAGTGCCACAGCTTGGTCGGGGCGATCTCGAACATCAGCCAGGCCGGGATCAGCCAGCAGAGGGCGAAGCGGATGGCCGGCTCGGCGCGGCGATGCCAACCCGTCGACAGGGCGGCGGGCAGCATCAGGGTGACGGGGAACAACAGCAGGGGCGACAGCAGGACGTACATGCCGAAGAAGCCGCCGTGGCTTTCGTGGGCGCCGGCCAGCTTGGGGGCGAGGTCGCCGCCGATGGCTTCACGCCAGAAGCCGCCGTCGGTGGCGATGGTGATGGCGATGGCCCAGGGCCCGACCAGCAGGGCGACCAGGGGCAGGCCCCAGCCCCACCCCAGCTTGCCCAGCCACTTGATGTTTCGATCCCAGACCGACAGAGCGATGATCGACAGGGCCACGACCAGAATGCCGATCGGCCCCTTGATCAAAATCGACAGGCCGATGCCCAGCCAGAACAGCAGCTTGTGCCAGCGCACCGGCTTCTCATTGGCTCGCGTGGCCATATAGATCCGCGCCAGGGCCGCCATCGACAGGGTCGTCAGGCCGCACAGCATGGCGTCGGTCTTGGCGATGCCCGCCTCGGACGACAACAGGAAGGTCGCGCCCAGCATGGCGCCCGCCAAAAAGCCCGCGCGATTGCCGAACAGCGCCGCCCCGGCCCATGCTGTGGCCCAGGCCGCCAGCATGGCGCCGAACAGCGACGGCAGGCGATAGGGCTGGATGTTGCGGTTCTCGACATCCGAGGTCAGGCCGACGGCGACCGCCTGCATCCAGTAGATGCCGACCGGCTTCTTCCAGCGGGGTTCGTCCTGAAAGCGGATGTCGACATAGTCGCCGCTTTCCAGCATCTGCGCGGTCGCCTGGGCGAAGCGGCTTTCGTCGCGGTCCAGCGGCGGCAGCAGCATCAGGCTGGGCAGGCCGGCGAGCAGGGTCAGCAGGGCCGCCAGAACGGGGCCGCGCCAGCCGGCGATGAGGTGATCCAGGTTCGGGCGGTTCATGGCGCTGTCGTATCACGCCGACGCCGCCCCCCGGAAGCTTCAGCTTTGGATTGGTCGCGCGTCCCCCGTTTTCCTCGCCCCCGGCGATGCGCTACAGAGCGACGATGACCGATAGCTCTGCCTCGACTCCTGAAATTTCCGTCGTCGTGCCTGTGCATGACGAATCCGGCGCGGCCGTGCCTCTGGCGCGGGAGATCGCCGAGGCCTTCGCCGGCCGGTCCTATGAGATGATCTTCGTCAACGACGCCAGCCGGGATTCCACCCTGGCCGAGCTTCAGGCGGCGATGGCGGAGCTGCCGACCTTGCGGGTGCTGTCGCATGCGACCAATGCGGGTCAGAGCCGCGCGGTGCGCACTGGGGTCCTGGCGGCGCGCGCGCCCATCATCGTCACCCTGGACGGCGACGGCCAGAACCCGCCCGCCGACGCTCCGCGTCTGGCCGACGCCCTGATCGCGGCGCCCGCCAATGTCGCCCTGGTCGGCGGCGTCCGCGCCAAGCGTCAGGATTCGAACGCCAAGCGTCAGGCCTCGATCTGGGCCAACCGTATCCGCCGGAAGCTGCTGTCCGACGACGCCGACGACACCGGCTGCGGGCTCAAGGCCTTCCGCCGCGACGTCTTCCTGCGCCTGCCCTACTTCGATCACATCCACCGCTACCTGCCGGCGCTGACGATCCGCGAGGGCTATGAGAACCGCTACCTCGAGGTCGATCACCGCCACCGCGGAGTCGGCCGGTCGAAATACACCAACTGGGGCCGGCTGCGGGCCTCCTTCTCGGACCTGCTGGGCGTGATGTGGCTGAAGTCGCGCTCGCGGCGTCCGGGCGCGATCAGCGAGTTCTGACCCGGCCATTCTGGTCTTGGGGGCCATATGGCCGCGCGCCGGAAACCGGGGTAAGCAGGGCGATCTGGAGGGACCGCCCATGCTGATCGCCATACCCCTGCTGGTCGTGCCGGTGGTGATCTACAATCTGGTGATCCTGCTGGGCGGAAGCGCGCCGGACGCGGTGCTGGGTCCGGCGTCGGTGCTGAGCGAAGTCCTGTTCCGCGTGCCGATGACCTCGGGCGCGGTATGGAGCATCAGCGTCGGCGACCTGATCCTGTTCCTGTCGCTGATCCTGCTGTTCGTGGAGCTGTTGAAGTCGACCTCCAGCCAGAGGGTCGCCATCGTCAATCACGCCCTGTCGATGGTGCTGTTCGTCGTCTGTCTGGTCGAGTTCCTGCTGCTGCCGGGGTTTGCTGGATCGGTCTTTTTCCTGATCCTGACCATGGTGCTGCTGGACGTGCTGGCGGGCTTCATCGTCACCATCATCGCCTCGCGGCGCGACTTCGACATGAACCCGCGCTGAGCGGTCTGAGGCCTAGCTGAAGGCGACGAAGACCAGGGCGACCACGGTCACGTCGAACAGGCGGGCGGCGAGGTTGAGGACGGCCATGGGCGAAACTCCGGTCGAAGACGCCGGAGCCGTCGCAAGCGCCATGCCATCAGCCGGTCAGGGCCAAGCTCAGGCTTGGGGCCCGGCTAGACCTCGGTCTGTCTCGCCTTGCCCACGCGGGGGCGCCGGTCGTGCTTGCCTGAATATTCCGCGCCCAGATAGGTGGAGCGGGCGGCGTCCAGCACGGGCGGGCCGCCCTTGAGGCCGCGCTTCTGTCCCTTCTGGCCCAGCACCTGGGCGGCGAACAGGGCGGGCGGCGCCACAACAGGATTGGGGGGCGACACGGCAGGCTTTGCCGGGGAGGCGGCATGATCGACCCGCTCGCCCGCCGGGACCAGGCCCCGCGAGGCTTGTTCCGCTTTCGCTTTCGCTTCCGCTTCCGCAGCCCGCCGGTCGCGCCCGCGCCGGTCGCCTTCGCGGCGCTCGTGCACCGTATGGCCCTCGATCGGGCCGACCGGGCGCACGCTGTCGGTCATTTGCCGGCGCCGGCCAGGCGGTCGATCTGGGCGCGCATCTCGTCCATCTGACGACGCATTTCGTCCAGCGCCGAGGCGCCGGCGGGCGCAGCCTTGGTTTCGGGCTCGGAGGGCTTCTCAACTTCGGCGTCGGGGCGGCCATAGCCCGCCATGCCGGGGAAGATTTTCATGGCGCGTTCGAACATGGCCATGTTCTGACGCACGGCTTCTTCCATCAGCCCGCCGCCGGGCGTGCCGGCGAAGGTGCGGGTGAACTGGGTGCGAAGCTGCTCCTGCTGACGGCTGAAGCTGTCCAGCGACATCTCGAGATACGACGGCAGGACCGCCTGCATCGAATTGCCGTAGAAGCCGATCAGCTGTCGCAGGAACTGGACGGGCAGCAGGGCCTCGCCGCGGCTTTCTTCCTCGAAGATGATCTGGGTCAGGATCTGACGCGTCAGCTCGTCATTGGTCTTGGCGTCATAGACGACGAATTCGACCCCCTCGCGCACCATCTGCGCCAGGTCTTCCAGCGTCACATAGGCGCTGGTGGCGGTGTTATAGAGCCGCCGGTTCGCATACTTCTTGATGACGACGACGCCGTCACGGGTTTTTCCGCCCTCGGATTTCTTGTCGGCCACGCTTGTTCTCGCGTTGTTGCAACGCCGCACTATCACGCTTTGCGCACGCGAAGACCAGAGGGCGCCGCAAGGTCAGGCTGCCCCGGGGGCCAGAACCACGCCGATCAGGACGGCGGCCCAGTGAACGCCGGCCCCGGCGACGACGAAGCCGTGCCAGATGGCGCGACGGAATTTCACCTTCTGGCTGATGAAGACGAAGACGCCGGAGGTGTAGATCAGGCCGCCTGCGACCAGCAGGCCTAGCGCCAGGGGATGCACCGTCTCGATCATCGGCTTCAGCGCAAAGATCGCCACCCAGCCGAACAGGACATAGACCCCGCTCCAGAAGGCGTCGGAGATGCGCGGCGCGAACATCTTCACCGCGACGCCGGTCAGCGCCATCAGCCAGACAGCCAGGGTGAAGCCGATGGACCAGGCCCCCTCGAACCTCTGGGTCGTGAAGGGGGTGTAGCTGCCGGCGATCATCAGGAAGATGGCGGCCTCATCCAGCCGCCGCAGCACGGGTCGGGCGGCGCAGGGGTGGGTCTGGTTATAGATGGTCGAGGCCGTCAGCATGGCCATCAGGCACAGGGCGTAGACCGCGGTGGCCACCACGGCGCCGATGCCGCTGTAGAGCCCGGCCAGCACCGCCAGGACGATCCCGCCGACCGCCGCCAAGCCCAGGCCCACGATATGGACCCACAGATCGGCCATACGCTCGGCGCGCGTCTGATAATGCTCGATCATGTCGAGGTCGTCGGGCGTACAAACCCGGCTCGCCAAGGATTTCAGCCGCACCAGCATCACTCCTGAAAAGCGTCAGTCGAGGCTATCGTTCCCGACAGATTGCGCCTGGATGATGACGAAGTGCTGCACTTCGCAACTGCGAGAGGTGACGTCGTGCGCGGAATGCGGCACAACCTCGCCCAGATTTCTCCCCGGAGTGAATATCATGACTGACGTAGTGATCGTTTCCGCCGCCCGCACCCCGGTCGGCTCCTTCCTCGGCGCCTTGTCCAGCCTGCCCGCGTCCAAGTTGGGCGAGGTCGCCATCAAGGCGGCGCTGGAACGCGCCGGCGTGGCCGCCGCCGACGTGGACGAGGTGATCCTGGGCCAGGTGCTGCAGGCAGGCGCGGGCCAAGGCCCTGCGCGTCAGGCTTCCATCGGCGCCGGCCTGCCCAACGAGACCCCGGCCTGGAGCCTGAACCAGCTGTGCGGCTCGGGCCTGCGCGCCGTGGCCCTGGCCTATCAGCAGATTGCTCAGGGCGATGCGAAGATCGTCGTCGCCGGCGGTCAGGAAAGCATGAGCCAGTCGCCCCACACCGCCCAACTGCGCAACGGCCAGAAGATGGGCGAGCTGGGCTTCAAGGACAGCATGTTGCAGGACGGCCTGATCGACGCCTTCCACGGCTATCACATGGGTCAGACGGCCGAGAACATCGCCAACAAGTGGTCGATCGACCGCGCCGCTCAGGACGCCTTCGCCGTCGCCTCGCAGAACAAGGCCGAGGCCGCCCAGAAGGCCGGCAAGTTCGTCGATGAAATCGCCCCGGTGACGATCTCGACCCGCAAGGGCGACGTGGTCGTGGATCAGGACGAATACATCCGCCACGGCGCCACCATCGAGGCGATGGCGAAGCTGAAGCCTGCCTTCGTCAAGGACGGCTCGGTCACGGCGGCCAACGCCTCGGGCATCAACGACGGCGCCGCTGCTCTGGTGCTGATGTCGGCGGATGAAGCCAAGGCGCGCGGCCTCGAGCCGCTGGCCCGCATCGCCTCCTGGGCCACGGCGGGCGTCGATCCGGCCTTCATGGGCACCGGCCCGATCCCGGCCTCGAAGAAGGCGCTGGAAAAGGCCGGCTGGACCGTCGCCGACCTGGACCTGATCGAGTCCAACGAAGCCTTCGCCGCCCAGTCGCTGTGCGTGGTCAAGGAACTGGGTCTGGATACGGCCAAGGTGAACGTCAACGGCGGCGCCATCGCCATCGGCCACCCGGTCGGCGCCTCGGGCGCCCGCGTCCTGACCACCCTGCTGCACGAGATGAAGCGCTCGGGCGCCAAGAAGGGCCTGGCCACCCTGTGCATCGGCGGCGGCATGGGCGTGGCCCTGTGCGTCGAGCGGTGACGCCTCGCTGACAGGCTGAAAAGCAAAAGGCCGGCGGATCGCTCCGCCGGCCTTTCTCATGTCTGGAACCGCCGGGTCAGAAGCCGCGTCGCCAGCTGCCCAGCAGGGCGTAGCCGGTGGGCGCGCCCGCGCGATGCTGTTCGTCGCGGCTTGCCACGGCCTCCAGTTGCAGAATTGAACCGCCGGGCAGGGGGTGAAGGCTGCGAACGGAGATGTCGATCTGACGGCCCGAGGGGTTGGCCGAGAAGCGGCGCTCCGAGAAGGTGACGGGGTCGAAATACTCCAGCGGCACGTCGGCCAGGAAGGCGCTGAAGGTCCCGCTTTCGATGCGCAGCGGCTGGGAGATCTCCCAGGTCAGGCGGCTGCACCCCAGATACCGAGATTGCGCCCAGGATGGGCAGTCGGACTGTAACGCCATGCGCCAGGTCGAGCTGATCGCGGCGCTGGTCAGGTTCAGGAACCGGCCCTCGATCTCGGTGCGGCCGAAGCCGGCCTCGCCGCTCAGCACCAGGCCGTGACCCAGGGACAGGTCGCCGCCGAAGGCCGCGAACCGCGTGCGCGACGGCAGGGCGAAGTCCGAGCGCGTCGGCATATAGGCGCCCAGCGGTCCCATCTTCTCGTCCAGCGCTCCCATGCTGAACGAAAGCCCGCCATGCTCGCCGCGCCAGTCCAGGGCCGTGCGGGCGTAGGAGGAGACATCCTGCTCGACCGAACGCAGCGGGGCGCGGCGGTCGCCGGCGCCGGTCTCGGCGCTGAGCGTCAGCGGGCCGAAGCCCAGGCCGTCGAAAACCATGGCCCCGCGCAACGCGTGGTCGGCCTGGGCCAGGGCGGCGAAGCCGTCGCCCGATCCGGTGCGGAAGGGCGAGCGCGACCCGCCCTTGCCCTGCCAGGCGGCGAAGGACATCCGTCCGGCGGTGACGTCGAACAGGGCTTCCTGCCGGATCTCGTCGCCCAGCCAGGGGGCGTCGAAGGGCGTGTAACGGTTCAGGATCGGCTCGGGCGTCTCGACCGGCACGGCCGCGACCAGCGAAAGCTTCGCCCCGCCGGGGCCGTCCATCGTCACCTGCGACTGACGCATCGGCGTCGGATTTTCCGGCTGATAGCTGCGGCGCGGGGCGATGCGGTAGGCCGCGCCCATGTCGATGCGGAAGAGGCGTTCGTACGCGTCATAGCCGATGGTGCTCAGGGCGTCGGTGCGGCCCAGGGCGTCGCCGAACGGCCCGCCGACATAGGCCCCCGGTTCGATGGCGACATTCACCGCCGCGCCCTTGGCTTGCGGCGATGAGGTCGTGCCGACCGGCTGGAAGGCCTTGGCGATGTCCAGCAGGCCTCGGCCATAGACGACGTCGGCGCCCAGGTCGCCCGCTTCGCGCCCGGTGCGGAGCAGGATTTCGACGGCCTGTCTGCCCGTCAGATTGGGGAAGGCCTCTAGCAAAAGGGCCAGAGCGCCGGCCACGGCGGGAGAGGCGAAGGAGGTGCCGTTGACGCGCCAGCAACTGGTGTCCTCGCAATCGACGACGACGCTGACGCCCGGCGCCGACAGGAACCAGGACTGCGACACGCCCGCGCGGTTGGAGAAGTCGGCGATCTGATTGGCGGAATCGTGGGCGCCCGTGACGATGATGCCGCCCGCAAAGCGAGGGTCGCTGGCGTAGCGTCCCGGCCATTCCGGATTGGCCCCGGCCTCGTTGCCTGAGGCGATGGCGAAGACCACGCCGGCGTCGATCGCACGCTGCAAGGCGGCCTCGAACGCGCCGCCCAGCGGGCCTTCGCCGCCGAGCGACAGGTTGATTACCTTGGCCCCGTTGGCGACGGCGTAGTCCAGCGCATTGGCCAGGTCCGAGCCGCGGAAACAGACGGCGTTATCGGGGTCGCTACATTCGCTGATGTCGGCCCGGATCGACAGGATGGTGGCGTTGAAGGCGACGCCCACCGTGCCGAACCCATTGAACGGGGCGGCGATCACGCTGGAGACGCGCGTGCCGTGCGTGTCGCTGCCCTGAGGCTGATTGCGCCCCGCGACGATGTCGGTCGAGAGTGACGAGATGTTCGCCCCCAGGTCCTGGTGGTTCAGCTTGATGCCGCTGTCCACCACGCCGACCGTGATCCCGCGACCCGTGGCGCCGGTCTGCCAGGCCGCGATGGCCCCCGTATTGGCCGCCCCGTAGTTGCGCAGATACTCGTTCGAGGTCGCGGAGGG
>NZ_JACARP010000089.1:0-2541 GCF_013386595.1 Brevundimonas sp. P7753
CCCAACCCTCCCCCCTCGAGGGGGAGGGCCTTTGTTTCTGTCCAAAGCGAAAGCGTTTCGCCGCGATCCTGACGCACGCGCGCCTCACGGCGAACGCGGATCAGGGACAACCATCGCGAGGGCGTGCATTGGCTTAGGCTGCAACCCCCTATATCCATGGGCGAACGGAGCTTTTGGAGCTCCAGATTTCAGGACTGCAAGGACGACGATGCTGAAACGCAAGGAGTTCATTCTAGGGGCGGCCGTCGGCCTGTCCTTCGCTGCTGTCGCGACGGCGGGCGGGGTCATTACGTGGCCGGGCGCCCATGCGGCGCCCGCAGCGGCGCAGGCGGGACGGCTGGTTCCCTCGGCCGGGGCCGCCGGTCTGGCCTTTGCGCCGCCGCAGGGCGCGCCGCTCAGCTTCGCCGACATCTTCCAGCAGGTCGCGCCCGCCGTGGTGCAGATCGACGTCAAGACGCGGGTGCAGCGGCCTACCGGCATGTTGCAGATCCCCGGTTTCGGCGCTGTGCCCATTCCCGGCGCGCCGCGTGGCGGCGGTTCGGGCGAGGGCGAAGACGATTCGACCACGGCCCTGGGCGCCGGTTCGGGCTTCCTGATCTCGGCCGACGGCTTCATCGTAACCAACAACCACGTCGTCGAGAACGCCGAGGAGATCAAGGTCAAGTTCAGCGACGGGCGCGAGCTTAAGGCGCGCCTGATCGGTCGCGACGAAGGCACGGACCTGGCGGTCATCAAGGTCGAAGGCGACGCCTTCCCGTTCGTCAGCTTTGAAGAGTCCGCTGCGCCGCGCGTCGGCGACTGGGTCATCGCCGTGGGCAACCCCTTCGGCCTGGGCGGCACGGCCACGGCGGGCATCGTCTCGGCCATGTCGCGCGACATCGATCCGGCGGGCTACAACGAATATCTGCAGATCGACGCGGCCATCAACCGGGGCAACTCGGGCGGGCCGACCTTCGACATCTATGGCCGGGTGATCGGCGTCAACACGGCGATCTTCTCGCCGACGGGCGGCTCGGTCGGCATCGGCTTCGCCATTCCGGCGTCGACCGCCAAGAGCGTGACCGACAAGCTGATGCGCGGCGAGACGGTCGAGCGCGGCTATCTGGGCGTGCAGATCGTGACCCTGTCCAGCGAGGCGGCGGCGGCCCTGGGTCTGCCCGAGAACACCAAGGGCGCCTATGTCGGCGACGTCACGGCTGACGGCCCCGCCGACAAGGCCGGGATGAAGGTCGAGGACATCGTGGTCAGCGTCAACGGCGAGGCTATCGACAGCTCGACTGAGCTGACGCGTCGCGTGGCGCGCGCCAAGGTCGGCGACACCCTGCGGCTGGAAGTCCTGCGCGACGGTCGCCGTCAGACGCTGAGCGTCAACGCCGGTCGTCGTCCGTCGGAAGCCGAGCTGCGCGCCGGTCTGGGCGAGGACGAAGGCGAACAGGCGACGCCGGCGACCCCTGCGGGTCAGGCTATCGAAGGCATGACCGTGACCGGGATCACCCCGGCCCTGCGTCAGCGCTACTCCATCCCGGACGGCGTCAACGGCGTGGTGGTGACGGCGGTGGAGCCGCGCTCCAAGGCCGGGCAGATGCAGATGCCGGCGGGCACGGTCATCATGCGGGCCAACAACCGCGTGGTGTCTTCGGCGGCGGACCTGAAGGCGGCGGTCGATGCGGCCCGGTCGGCGGGACGCCCCGGTGTGCTGCTGCTGGTGCGCACCGCCAACGGCAACACCTCGGTCGTGCTGGAGCTTTCCAAGTCTGAATAAGGCGTAACTCACAGGATCGGCGGCGATGCGCTAACATCGCCGCCGAATCTGTATTCAGGAGGGGTCCATGCGTATTCTGGTGGTTGAGGACGACGCTGAAGCGGCGACGGCGATGGTGCGCGGCCTGAGCGAGGCCGGGCACGAGGTCACGCACGCCGTGGACGGCGCCTTCGGTCTGCTGGAATCGCAAAAGGGCGGCTACGACGTCTATGTCGTGGACCGGATGATGCCGCGTCTGGACGGCGTCGGCATGGTCGAGACGGTGCGCAAGGGCGGCGATCAGACGCCGGTCCTGTTCCTGTCGGCGCTCGGCGAGGTCGAGGACCGGGTGACGGGCCTGAAGGCCGGGGCGGACGATTACCTGGTGAAGCCCTACGCCTTCGCCGAACTGATCGCGCGGGTCGAGGCGTTGGCGCGCCGTCGCGAGACGGGCGGGGTGCAGACCGTGCTCAAGGTCGGCGACCTGGAGATGAACCTGATCGCCCGCACCGTGCATCGCGGCGCGACCGAGATTGACCTGCAGCCGCGCGAATTCCAGTTGCTGGAGTTCCTGATGCGCCACGCCGGCCAGTCGGTGACGCGCACCATGCTGCTGGAAAAGGTCTGGGAATACCACTTCGACCCGCAGACCAACGTCATCGATGTCCACATCAGCCGCCTGCGCTCCAAGATCGACAAGGGCTTTGATCGGGCCATGCTGCAAACCGTGCGCGGCGCGGGATATCGGCTGGAGGCTTAGGGCCAGACGACTTTCTCCCTCCCCTTCATGGGGAGGGTGG
>NZ_JACARP010000090.1:0-30487 GCF_013386595.1 Brevundimonas sp. P7753
GCAGCCGGCTCGGCGCCGAAGGCGTAACGCAGACCCAGGCTCACGGTGTGCGACTGGTCATAGTCGCCCGACCATTCGCCGAACGGGACATTCCCCGTGCCGGCCACCGACGAATCAAACGCAGCGTCGCCGGTCAGATAGCGGTAGGTCAGGTCGATGTTGGCGCGATCCGAAACGGCCCAGGCCAGACCCGCGATCGCCTGAGCGGCGAACTTGGTCGAGCTGTCGTCCGCCGTGAAGGTCACGGCAGGCGTGGCGCGCAGACGGCCGACGGTATCAGTGCTGACGTGGTTCACGCCGACGCCGAGACCGACGAAGGGACGAATGTTCCAGGCCGAGTAGCCGAAGTCATAGATGACGTTGGCCATCAGGGTGGTCGACTCGATGTCGCCTTCCGGTGAGTAGCAAGGACCGGTGGCCGGCAAGGAGCTGCACAGGCCCTGCGTGCCCGAGACGGCGCGCACGGTGCCGATGTCGCCCGAGCGGTAGCCGCCTTCGAGCTCAACGCGCCAGTTGGGGTTGAAACGGTAGCCGAGGCGTGCGAACGCCGCCCAGCCGTCGTTCACTTCCCAGTTCCAGTTGGCGCCGGTCGTGGACGATTCGGCATTGATATCGTCGATAACGTGGTAGCCGGCGTCGATAGCGCCGTACCAGCCATCGGGCTCAGCCGACGCCGCGCCAGCTGCGAACAGCCCCGCGGCGGCGACACTGGCGAGAAGTTTCAGCTTCATGGTGTCCTCACACTTCAAGTTGATCCGAATGCCGTCGCACAGGGGCGGTAGCGTTCACTGGGCCAAACGAGAAGGACCCGCTCAGGTTCCGCCTTATTCCCAAGGATTGTGACGACTGTGGCGCCATTCCAACACAAATGCCCGTTTTGCCTCTCAATCTCGCCTGCTAAGACCGTCTTGAAACAAAACGGAGACAGGCGATGACGATCCGGTTCGACGGCCAGGTAGCGATTGTGACGGGCGCAGGGGGCGGCTTGGGCCGCGAGCACGCTCTCGCCCTGGCGGCGCGGGGCGCCAAGGTGGTGGTCAATGACCTGGGCGCGGCGCGCGACGGATCGGGCGGTTCGGCCACGGCGGCCGAGGCCGTGGCCGAAATCGAGGCGGCGGGCGGCGAGGCCATGGCCAACGCTGCATCTGTGACGGACTCGGCGGCGGTAGAGGCCATGGTCGCCGAGGTCATGGCGCGATGGGGCCGCATCGACATTCTGGTGAACAACGCCGGCATTTTACGCGACAAATCCTTCGCCAAGATGGAACTGGCCGACTTCCAGCTGGTCATGGACGTCCACCTGATGGGCGCGGTCCACTGCACCAAGGCGGTGTGGGAGATCATGCGGACCCAGAACTATGGTCGCATCGTAATGACCACCTCCTCCTCTGGCCTGTTCGGCAACTTCGGCCAGGCCAACTATGGCGCGGCCAAGATGGCGCTCGTCGGCCTGATGCAGACCCTGGCCATCGAGGGGGCCAAGAACGACATCCGCGTCAACGCCCTGGCCCCGACCGCCCACACCCGCATGACCGAAGACCTGCAAGGTCTGCCGCTGGAAGCCCTGGGGCCGGAACTGGTGACGCCGGGCCTGATCTATCTGGTCAGCCGCGACGCCCCGACCCGCGCCATCCTGGCCGCCGGCGCCGGCGGCTTCGAGCGCGCCTATGTCACCCTGACGCAGGGCGACTTCGCCGTCGGCCCCGACGCCCCTGAACAGATCGCCGCCCGCTTCGAGGCCATCTCGGACCGTGAAAACGAGATCGTGCCCGAGATGGGCGCCGCCCAGGGCATGATCGAGCTGACGAAAGCCCAGAAACATCATGGCGCCTAAGCGGCCTAGCGCGCGGGGCGCGGCTCCGCGCTGCTTGAGGGCATTTGAGGGGGCCTACCGCGCTTCGCGCTACTTGAGGCCAAAAGAGACCTCTCGCGTTTAGCCAAAGAAGGCGCCTTGCGTTGACGTGACGTGAGGCGCCTATCCTGTCTTCAGGCAGGAAACGCGCTTACCGCAGCGCGCGTCCGCATCGCAGCGATAGCGCCCTCTTTTTGCGCTCAAGCAGCGAGGCGCCGCGCGCCGAGCGATAGCGCCCTAAGAAAGAGAGAACTTCTCGATGCGTGAAGCCGTCATCGTCTCCACCGCCCGCACCCCGATCGGACGGGCCTATCGCGGGGCATTCAACGACACCCAGGCGCAGACGCTCGGCGCTCATGCGGTGAAGCACGCGGTCGCGCGCGCCGGCGTCGATCCTGCCGAGATCGAGGACGTCGTCATGGGCGCGGCCCTGCAACAGGGCTCGACGGGGACCAATGTGGCGCGTCAGGTGGCCCTGGCGGCGGGCCTGCCCTCCTCCGTTCCCGGCATGAGCCTGGATCGACAGTGCGCCTCGGGTCTGATGGGCATCGCCACGGCGGCCAAGCAGGTGATCTTCGACCAGCAGAAGATGGCGGTCGGCGGCGGGCTGGAGAGCATCTCCCTGGTCCAGAACCAACACATGAATCTGCACCGGATGAAGGACGAGGCGCTGCTGAAGCTGTCGCCCCACATCTATATGTCGATGCTGGAGACCGCCGAGGTCGTCAGCCGCCGCTACAACATCAGCCGCGACGCCCAGGACGAATACGCCCTGCAATCGCAGCAGCGCACGGCGGAAGCCCAGGCCGCGGGCCGCTTCGACGCCGAGATCGTGCCTATGACCACCGCCATGCTGGTGACGGACAAGGCGACCGGCGAGACGACGTCCAAGGAAGTCACGCTGTCGAAGGACGAGGGCAACCGCCCCGAGACCACGCTGGAAGGCTTGAAGGCCCTGAAGCCCGTCTTCGGCGGCGGCGAAGAAATTCAGCAGGGCGAGTTTATCACCGCCGGCAACGCCTCGCAGCTGTCGGACGGGGCGTCGGCCTGCGTCGTCATGGAGGCGGCCGAGGCGGTGAAACGGGGTCTGCAACCGCTCGGCGCCTATCGCGGTATGGCGGTGGCGGGCTGCGAGCCCGACGAGATGGGCATCGGCCCCGTCTATGCCGTGCCCAAGCTGCTGAAGCGCCATGGCCTGACCATGGACGACATCGGCATCTGGGAGCTGAACGAGGCCTTCGCCGCCCAGGTGCTCTACTGCCGCGACGCCTTGGGCATTCCCAACGACCGCCTGAACGTCTCGGGCGGCGCCGTCTCCATCGGCCACCCCTATGGCATGTCGGGCGCGCGGATGACCGGCCACGTCCTGATCGAGGGCAAGCGTCGCGGGGCCAAGTACGGCGTCGTCACCATGTGCATCGGCGGCGGCATGGGGGCCGCGGGTCTGTTCGAGATTTACTGAGGCCCGCACTCGGCGGCCCGCCGCGCCTCCATCGCCGCGAACCAGCGCTGGCGCAGGACGGCGGGCCGACCGGGGTAGCGGTCGTCCAGAAACTCCGCGTCGACCACCCGGTCAGCGCGGAAGCTGCGGAAATCCTCGCGCGTCTCGCACCAGGCGATCAGCAGACGCGCCCGCTCGTGATAGCCGATCAGGCAGGGCCAGATGACGCGTGTCGTCTCTCGCCCCTGCTCGTCGGCGTAATAGAGCCGCAGCTTGCGCCCAGCGTGAATCCAGGCCCGCACCTGGGCCAGATCCACAGTCTCCATCTTCTGCTCCCACGGCGGCGGCGTGGCCACTGAAGGCTCCAGCACCACCGACCGCAGACGTTCCGGGACGATGGCGGCGATCTTGGCCCTCAGGTCGCGCGCGGCCCGTGCCAGGGCCGGATCGCCGCGCGCCGCCACCCACTGCGCGCCCAGCACCGCCGCCTCGATCTCGTCCGACGTCAGCATCAGCGGCGGCAGATCGAAACCGCCGTCCAGAACATAGCCCAACCCAGCCTCGCCCCGGATCGGCACACGCTGGCCCAGCAGGGCGGCGATGTCGCGGTAGATGGTGCGTTTCGAGGTTTCCAGTTCGGCCGCGATGGCGTCGGCCGTCACCGGACGCGAGGCCCGGCGCAGCACCTGGATGATCTGGAACAGTCGGTCGGCGCGTCTCATGTCCCACCCTCGCCGAAGACTGCTGACAGCATGGTGGCAGCAGGGTGGCAGTAGTCAAGACGAACCGCCGCCGACGCCCCGTCGCGGCGCGATATCTGGGAGGACTATCGATGCTGACCCTGTTCCACGCCCCCTGGTCCCGCTCCTCGCGCCTGGTCTGGCTGGTCGAGGAGCTGGGGGCCGACTGCCGCATCGAGTATTGCGACATCCGCCGCATGGACGGCACGGGCGCCGCCGATCCCAGGAACCCTCATCCCGACGGCAAGGTCCCGGCCCTGCTGCACGACGACGCTCTGATCACCGAATCGGCGGCGGTCGCCCTTTATCTGACCGGCCTGCATCCTGAAGCAGGCCTCAGCTTCCCCCCGGACTCGCCGCAGCGCGGGTCGCTGCTGACGTGGATGTTCTGGGCCTCGGGCGAGCTGGAGCCGTCGCTGTGGAACAAGATGAGCGGCGCGGTGGACGCCGACGCCTATGCCCGAGCCCGCTATGACGCCGCCATGACCCGGCTGCTGGAAGCCCTGTGGGAAGGTCCCTGGCTGATGGGCGACCGCTTCACCGTGGCCGACGTCCTGATCGGCAGCACCGTGGGTTGGGCGCGCGACCACCTGCCTGAAAGCCCCCTGCTGGACGCCTATGTCGAGCGGTTGGCGGCCCGCCCCGCCCATGCACGCGCCCTCGCCCGCGACGGCGCGCCGCCGCAATACGCCGAGGCCAGCTAGGCCGCAGGTTCAGCCGCGTCGGCGACCACCTCGTCGTCGGCGCGGATCGCGACCCTCTTGAGCGCACCGACATAGCTGTCGCGCCATATCCCCACGTCGGTGTCGCGCACCACCTGCATCAGCGCCTTCCATTTACGAATGCGCTCCTCCAGCGGCATGGTCAGGGCCGTCTTGATCGCTTCCGACAGCTCTTCACGGCTGAAGGGATTGACCAGCAGAGCCTCGCCCATCTGTTCGGCGGCCCCGGCGAAACGCGACAGGATCAGCACGCCGGGATCGTCGGGATTCTGGGCCGCCACATATTCCTTGGCCACCAGGTTCATGCCGTCGCGCAGGGGCGTGACCAGGCCGACCTTGGCCGCGCGATAGAGGCCCGCCAGCTGATCTCGCCGGAAGGTGCGGTTCAGATAGCGGATCGGCTGCCAGTCCATGTCGGCATAGGCGCCGTTGATCCGCCCGGCCAGGGCGTCCAGCCGCCCGCGTATGTCCTGATAGGTATCCACGTCATCGCGCGAGATCGGCGTCACCTGCAACAGGAAGACCTCGCCGCGCATGGCAGGATTGTCCTCCAGAAACTGCTCGAAGCCCAGCATCCGCTGCTCCAACCCCTTGGAGTAGTCGAGCCGATCAACGCCGACGATCATGGACCGGAAGGCCGCCGAGGCCGCCATCCGGTCATAGGTCTTGCCCCCCAGCACCGAGTCGCGCGCGGCCAGGAAGCCGTCCACGTCGATGCCGATGGGGAAGACCCCGCACTGAACCCGACGGCCGAAGGCCTCGATCACATGGTCGGGCGACACCCGTCCCCGCGCCTCGACCTCGACGTAGCGCTCGAACAGGCCGAGCCATTCATGGGTATGGAAGCCGATCAGATCGAAATAGAACATCGACTCCACCAGCCGGCGATGATGCGGCAGCGTCACCAGCAGCTGACGCGCCGGCCAGGGCGTGTGCAGGAAGAAGCCGATGCGGTTCCTCACCCCCAGACGGCGCAGGTCCCGCGCCATCGGGATCATGTGATAGTCGTGAATCCAGATGATGTCGTCGGGCTGGATCAGCGGCTGCAGCACTTCGGCGAAGCGGCGATTGGTGCGCTCATAGCCCTCGCCGTAGGACCGCTCATAGGCCGTCAGATCGACCCGGTGGTGGAACAGGGGCCACAGGGTCTTGTTGGCGTAGCCGTTGTAATATTCGTCGACGTCCTGCGGCTCCAGATCGACGGTGGTGACCGTGACGCCCGCCCGGTCCTCGATGTTCAGTTCGCCGGTGAACTGCTCGACCGTCTCGCCGGACCAGCCGAACCACAGGCCGTCGTATTTGCGCAGCGCCGCCGACAGGGCCATGGCCAGACCGCCCGCCGAGCCCGCCGCCGGGTCCTTCGGCGCCGAGACGCGGTTCGAGACGACAATCAGCCGGCTCATCGCGCGTCCGTCCAGGAACGACTGAGCAGGACAGCGCAGTTGATGATCCCGACCAGGGAATAGGTCTGCGGGTAGTTGCCCCACAGTTCGCCGTCCTGAATGGCGATATCCTCGCTGAGCAGACCTGCGTGGGTCCTTTGACTGAGCATTTGGTCGAAGATAGCCCTCGCCTCCTCCGTTCGCCCGTTCAGGTGCAGGGCCTCGATGAACCAGAAGGTGCAAAAGTTGAACGCCGTCTCCGGCTCGCCGAAGTCGTCGGGGTGGATGTAGCGGAACAGGTAGGGGCCGCGCTTCAGGTCCCGCTCCACGGCCTCGAAGGTCTTGACCTGCCGCGGGTCACGCGCGTCGAGGAAGCCCAGGTCGGTCATCTGCAACAGGGAGGCGTCCAGCTCGGTCCCGCCGAAGCTGGCGGCGAAGCGGCCCTCTTCCGGCAGATAGGCCTCGGCCTCGATCCGCGCGCGGATCAGACGGGCGCGCTCGTCCCACAGTTCGCCGCGCTCGGTCAGCCCCAGATGGCGCGCCGCCTTGGCCAGCCGGTCGCAGGCGGCCCAGCACATGACCGAGGAATAGGTATGGACCCGGGCGATGGTGCGGAACTCCCACAGGCCCGCGTCCGTCTGGCCGTGCATGGCGAAGGCCCGGTCGCCGACCTTTTCCAGGGCGTGGAAGTCGTCGATCGTGCCCGGCCTCAGCATCCGCTCGTCGAAGAAGGCCTGAACCAGCGGCAGGACGATCTGGCCATAGACGTCGTGTTGCAGGTGCTCGTGCGCCTGATTGCCGACACGCACCGGCTTCATGCCGCGATAGCCCTCGACGCTGTCGACGATCCGCTCGCCGATCTCGGCCTCCAGGCCCACGCCATAGACGGGTTGAACATGACCGCCCTGAGCGTCGTCCACCAGATTGCGCAGGTAGCCGAGGTAGTTCTCGAGGATGTCCACCGCGCCCAGCCGGTTCAGCGCCCGCACCGTGTAATAGGCGTCGCGCACCCAGCAGAAACGATAGTCCCAGTTGCGACCGCTCTCGGGGAACTCGGGCACCGAGGTGGTCATGGCGGCGACGATGGCGCCGGTCTCCTCATAGACGCACAGCTTGAGCGTGATGGCGGCGCGGATCACCGCTTCCTGCCAGTCCAGCGGCACATAGAGGGTCCGGGTCCACAGCTTCCAGTGCTGAATGGTCTGATCCAGCGCCGCCGAAACCCCAGCCATGACTGACTGGTCATAGCCCTCGTCCGGGCCGAGGAAGAAGGCCAACTCGCCTTCCAGCCGGAAGGTTCGCTCATTCTGAACATGGGTGACGGGGCAGTTGGTGGTGAGCCGCAGCGTCAGGTCGGTGCACAGATAGCGTATGTGGTTGGAACCCGAGGTCTGTTGCGCCCGCCTCGCGCCCCAGTCCGCCGAGGGCCGCAGCCGCACGGTGATGCGCGGCGCCCCCGACAGGGGCCGCACTACCCGCGCGAAGGCGATGGGGCGGTAGATGCGCGAGTGCTTCAGATGGCGCGGCGCGAAGTCGAGGATCTCGACCGAGGCCCCGCGTTCGTCGGTCATGACGGTGCGCAGGACAGCGGTGTTGCGCACATAGGCCTGCTCGATCGTGACCATGTCGGCCAGTTCGATAGCCCAGAAGCCATGCTCGGGATCGTCGCCGTCCATCAGGGCCGAGAAGACCGGATCGCCGTCCACGCGGGGCGCACAGGCCCAGACGAAGCGGCCCGCCCGGTCGATCAGGGCGCTGACCGAACAGTTGCCGATGGGTGCGAGGTCGAGGTTGGGACGGCTCATGCGGCGCCTCCTTCAATCTGATCCAGCCAATCGAGCACGGCCGCGACATCCTCCAGCCCATAGCGCGCGGCGGTCGACCGCTCCGGCCCCACCAGGACGCCGAAACCGCCCAGGGCCTCGGCCGCCTCGAAGCCGTGCTCGTCGGTCAGGTCGTCGCCGACCATGATGGGGATGGCCCCCTTGAACGGCGCCTCGGCCATGAAGGCGGTCAGGGCTGCGCCCTTGTCCGTGCCGGGCGTCTTCAGTTCCAGCACCATGGACCCCGGTTGCAGGGCCAGGCCCGTCTCCTGCGCCAGAGCCGCCGCCAGGGCTATGGCTTCGGCCGAAGCGTCGGGAGCCTGACGATAGTGAAGACCCGCCGCCAGTTCCTTGTCCTCCACGATCACGCCCGGCCGGTCGGCGGCGAAGGCGGCGAAGGCGGACACGGCCCGGCGCACTGCCGGGTCCGGCGTCCGGTTGGCGAAGGAGCCGTCGCCGCGCCGTCTTTGCAGGCCATGAACGCCTGAGGCCGCTCGCGCCGCGCCGTCGCTGATCCGGTCGATCTCGCCCAGGGTTCGGCCGCTGACGATGGCGACCCGCCCCTGCAGCCGGTCCGTCAGCCGGGTCAGGACATCGGTCCGCCGGGCGTCCGGCCCCACCGCGTCCGGCGTCGGCGCCAAGGGCGCCAGAACACCATCCAGATCCAGGAACAGGGCGGGCTTGGCGAAGGCGACGGGCGGCTTGGGCAGGCGTGAGGCGATCGCCCCGGATGCAGACGGCATAAGGTCCGGTCTCGATTCTTGGCTGTTGTTGAAACGCTCACAACGCGCAAGGCCCCGGAAGGTTGTCCGCCAAGGTGACAATTCCGTCGCAGCCCCGCCATTGTGCGAACAATCCAGATGAGGCAATTCGCGGGTGCGCCACAAAGAACCGCCCAGCGGTCCGGCGTCTCAGGAGCCAGCCCATGCCCAACACGCTTCACTCATCGCCGGACCAGATCGCCGCGATGACGGACCGAGCGCGCGAAGTCGTGCGCCTGAACAGTGAGGCCCTGGAGGCGCTGGAGCGCTCCATCGACGTGTCGATCGCGCGCGCCTGCGACATCATCCTGTCGCGTCCCGGCTATCTGGTCGTGACCGGCATGGGCAAGTCGGGCCACATCGGCGGAAAGATCGCCGCCACCCTGGCCTCGACCGGCACCAACTCCTTCTTCGTCCACCCGGCGGAAATGAGCCACGGCGACCTAGGGATGCTGCGTCCCGACACCACCCTGCTGGCCATCTCCAACTCGGGCGAGAGCCGCGAACTGCGCGACCCCCTGCTCTATTGCCAACGCAACGACATTCCGGTCATCGGCATCACCCAGCGGGCCAGCAGCTTCCTGGGTCGTCACTCGGCCGTCAGCCTGACCATGCCCAAGGTGGCCGAGGCCTGCCCCAATGGTCTGGCGCCGACCACCTCGACCCTGATGACCCTGGCCATCGGCGACGCCCTGGCCATGGTGCTGATGGACCGTCGCGGCTTCACCCGGGAGGACTTCGGCCTGCACCACCCGGGCGGCGCGCTGGGCATGAGCCTGCAAAGCGTCCGCGAATGGATGGGCGACAACGCCGCCGCCCCGGCCAGCGTGCCGCTGGACGCCAGCTTCAGCGAGGTCGTCTCGGCCATCAGCGCCGGTCGCAAGGGGGCGGTCGCGGTCCTGCATTCCGATGGCAGCCTGGCGGGGGTCATCACCGACGGCGACATCCGCCGCGCCTTCGCTCATGACATCACGGCTATCCGCGCCGAGGACATCATGAGCCGCAGTCCGATCACCGTGGAGCCAGACGCCCGCATGAGCGACGTGGTCGACCTGTTGAGCGCCAACAAGATCGCCAACCTGTTCGTGATTGAGGACAACCGCCCCGTCGCCGTCATCCACATCGCCGAACTGATGCAGGCCGGCTACGTCTCCTGATGACCCGCGACATTCTTTTTGACGCCAGCCGCCTGCTGAGCCGCACCGACCGCAGCGCGCCGACCGGCGTCGACCGCGTCTGCCTGGCCTATGCCGAATGGCTTATCAGTCACCCGGATTACCGGATGGTGCCCGTTCGCTCGCGTCACGATCAGTTGGCGGTCGTGGACCAGCAATGGTTCCGTGATTGCATGGTCGCGCTGCGCCGCCGCTGGACCGGCGAACCGCCCGAGCGCGACCTTAACATCCACGAGCGTCGCCTCTTCGCCGCCCTGGAAGCAGAACAACCGACTGCGTCGATCATCGGCGAGGCGCCCGACCCGCACAAACCGGAAAAGAAGCGGAAAAAGGCCCGCGTCTGGAAGCAGTACTTCCGTTCTCGCGGGATCGTCGCGCCGCCGCCGGCCCAGCTCTATTTCAACGTCGGCCATACCAGCCTGAACACGCCCGACATCCTGACCAGCCTGAGCGCCCAGGGCATCGAGCGCGTCGTCATGCTGCATGACCTGATCCCCATCACCCATCCCGAATTCTGCCGCCCTGGCGACGGCGACAAACATCGGCGCCGGGTGCTGACCACCCTGCGCCACGCCTCTCGCATTCTGGTCAATTCCCAGTACACCGCTGACGAAGTCCTGGCCTTCGCCGATCGTGAAGGATTGAAAGCGCCGCCCGTCGAGGTCGCCCACCTGGGCCTTGAGCCGGTCTTCATGAAGACCGCGCCAAACGTGACGCGTCGTCCCTATTTCGTCCATGTCGGCACGATCGAGGCCCGCAAGAACCTGGCCTTCCTGCTGACGGTCTGGCGGCGCCTTCAGGAAGGCATGGGCGACAAGGCGCCACGGCTGGTGCTGATCGGCCGCTACGGCTGGGAGAACGAGGCCGTACTGGACCACCTGCAACGCTCGCCCAATCTTCAGGGCCTGGTGCATCAGGTCGAGAACCTGCCCGACACCGCGCTGGCCGACTTGATGCGCGGCGCCCAGGCGGTGCTGGCCCCGTCCTCCGTCGAGGGCTTTGACCTTCCGGCGGTGGAGGCCTGCGCCCTGGGCGTGCCGCTGATCGCCTCGGATATTCCCGCGCACCGCGAACTGGTGCCGCAGGCGACCCTGATCGACCCGCTGGACGGACTGGGCTGGCTCAAAGCACTGGAAACGGCGACCTTGCATCGTCCGACCGCACCCGCCTACCAGGCTCCGACCTGGCAGGCGCATTTCCAACAGATAGGGGATCGTCTCCTGCTCCCTCTGGCGGCGACCGCCGTCGCCGGGTAAGCATCAGGCGAACTTGAAGCGAGCTGCAATGACCCGTACCGCCGCCAGTCTGATGATCGTCGCTCTTCTCGCCGGCTGCTCGACGCTGCCGCGTGACGGGCCCTCCGGCATGGGCGTGGTGCAAGCCGCCAGCAATCCAGAGCGGCAGGGCGACTACGCCCTGGTCAATCTGGACTTCGCGCTCAGCGAGCGATTGAAGGCGGCGCCGCAGCGCTCCTTCAGCACCCTGGCCCTCGCTTCCAGCGACGCACCGACTGACATCATCGGCGTGGGCGACACCCTGGCCGTCAGCATCTTCGAGCCCAGCGGCGGCCTGTTCGGCGGCGGTTCGAGCCGCAGCACCGAGAGCGGAAACCAGACCCTGCCGCCCCTGGTGGTGGATCGCAACGGCGCCGTGCCGGTTCCCTTCGCCGGATCGGTTTCGGTTCAGGGCCTGACCCCGGCCCAGGCATCCGCCGCCGTGCGCCGCGCCCTGATCGGCAAGGTCGCCAATCCCCAGGTCATCGTCACCCTGGCCGGCAATACCTCCAACGCCGTGACGGTGCTGGGGGAAGTGCGCAATCCCGGCCGTCAGCCCCTGGCGGCCAACAGCGACCGCATTCTCGACGTCATCGCGGCGGCGGGCGGCTCCTCGCGCTCCGTCTATGACGTTACGGTGCGCATCCAGCGTGGCGGCCAGACCTATACGGCGCCCATGTCGATCGTGACGACCGAGTTCAACGAGAATGTCCGGCTGCAACGCGGCGATCAGGTCAATCTGGTCTATCAGCCGCGCCGCTTCAGCTCCTTCGGCGCCTTCAACGCCGTGGCGCGCACCGATCTGCCGCCCGGCCCCCTGACCCTGGCCGAGGCGCTCAGCGGCGTGGGCGGCCTGGATTCCAACCTCGCGGACGCCAAGTCGGTCCTGGTGTTCCGCTTCGAACGCCCGGAAGTGGCCCAGGCCCTGGGCATCCAGCAAGCCGCCACGCCGCGCGGCGTGCCTGTGGTCTATCGCCTGAACCTGAACGAGGGCTCGGGCTTCTTCATCGCCAGCAATTTCCAGATCGAGCCGGACGACATCATCTATGCGCCGCGCTCCGGCGCTGCCGAAGCGCGCAAGTTCTTCGAGTTCGTCCAGAGCGTGACCCGCGTCGTCTATGACGTCTCGGTCACCAGCGCGATCAACCTCGACTAAGTCATGTTCCGGCGCCCTCCTCGACCACGACGCGCTGTCGAGGAGGCGGACAGCAACCCCGTCGGTCCATTACTGACGTCGGACACGAGCGACGACCTGCGCGTCCTTCTTGACGAGGTCGATGCCGCCGCACGCGCCGTCTATGCCCTTCACGGCCTGCCCAGCATACCGGGCCATTATCGACAGGCCCCTGACAGCGACGCGTGGGATCCCCTCGGCGCGGCGCTGTCGCCCGCCGAGAAATGGGCCCTGTTGGACCAGCACCCCCTGAACCAGGGCTGGCGCTACGCCTCGCTGGAACAGCTGGGCCAGCGCTCGACGATCCCCGACGTGCGCTACGCCTCTGCTCTGATGTCCGCCTGTCAGGGTCTGCGCTTGCGACTGGAGACAGGCATGGCTCTGAGCGCTCAGGACTTGGCTGACGCCATCCGCCTGGGCGCCGCCTGGCGACGGCTGACCGAGGGCGGCCAGAGCCGTTCCGATCTGATATTTACAGCCCCGCACGAAGGGTGAGGCTCAGCCCTGACCGACCGCCTGGGCCAGCAGTTCGATCGAACGCACCCTGGCCGCTGGGTCCCAGATCTGGCTGGTGACCATCAGCTCATCAGCGCCGGTTCGGGCGATGAAGGCGTCCATGCCGGCGCGCACTGTCTCTGGCGAACCGACCGCTGAACAGGCCAGGGCGGCGTCGATCATGCCGCGTGCCGCGCCCTCCAGGCGCTCGTAATAGCCCTCGACGGGGGCCGGCAGCTTGCCCGGACTTCCCGTCCTCAGATTGACGAAGGCCTGCTGCACCGAGGTGAACAGCAGGCGCGCGGCCGCGTCCGTCTCGGCGGCGAAGACGTTGTAGCCCAGCATGGCGTAGGGCTTGTCGAGATGAGCCGAGGGCCGGAAGGTCTGACGATAGACGTCCAGCGCCCGCATCATGTCGCCGGGCGCGAAATGGCTGGCGAAGGCGTAGGGCAGGCCCAGGTGGGCGGCCAGCTGCGCCCCATAGGTCGAGGAGCCCAGAATCCAGATCGGCACGGCCTGGCCTTCGCCCGGGTTGGCGATAATGCGCTGATCCGGCGTTGCGGGCGCGAACCACTGCATCAGCTCCATGACATCCTGCGGGAAGGCGTCGACGTCGCCCTGAAGCGTGCGGCGCAGGGCGCGGGCCGTGGCCTGATCCGAGCCCGGCGCGCGGCCCAGGCCCAGGTCGATGCGGCCGGGATGAAGGGCGTTCAGCGTGCCGAACTGCTCGGCGATGACCAGGGGCGCGTGGTTGGGCAGCATGACGCCGCCGGCGCCGACGCGGATTGTCTTGGTCGCCGCCGCCACCGCGCCGATGACGACCGAGGTCGCGGCGCTGGCGATACCCGGCATGTTGTGGTGCTCGGCCAGCCAGAAGCGCTTGTAGCCGAGGCGCTCGGCGTGGCGGGCCAGGTCGAGGGTGTTGGCCAGCGATTGCGAGACGTCGGAGCCCTCGGGCACCGGGGCGAGGTCGAGAATGGAAAGCGGGATCATCCGTCCGATATGGGGCCGCGCATCGGCGGCGCCATACCGTTCAGTGAATAGTTCGACCGATCAGATTTCGACGCCCGTGGAGCGCATGATCTCGGCGCGCAGTTCGGGCATGCCCGTGCCCTTTTCAGCCGAAGTCACCAGCACGGCGGGGAAGGCGGCGGGGCGCTTGGAAATGGCCTTCAACGTCTCCGCCTGGACCTTTTCCGCCTCGCCCTTCTTCAGCTTGTCGGCCTTGGTCAGGATGATCTGATAGCTGACGGCGGCCAGATCCAAGGCCTTCAACGCGTCGTCGTCGACCTTCTTCAGGCCGTGACGGGCGTCGATCAGCAGATAGACCCGCTTCAGCGTCACCCGGCCGCGCAGATAGTCGCGGCCCAGGTCCTGGAACTTCTTCACCGTGGTTTTGGAGGCCTTGGCCCAGCCGTAGCCGGGCAGGTCGACCAGACGCAGACGACCGTCCAGGTCGAAGAAGTTGACCTCGCGCGTGCGGCCCGGCTCGTTCGAGGCGCGCGCCAGCTTGTGCATCCCGACCAGGGCGTTGATCAGGCTGGACTTGCCGACGTTGGACCGGCCCGCAAAGGCGATCTCGGGCAGGTCAGGATCGGGCAGTTGCTCGATCTTGGCGCAGCCCAGGACGAAGGTGGCCGGGCGGGCGAACAGCACCCGCGCCTGCTCGATCTCGGTGTCCGAGTATTCTCCGACCTTGGGCTCGTCCGACGGTTGATCCAATGGGTCAGGCTTTCTTGAAACGCGCGAAGAAGGTGTCGATCGGGTTCTCGGCCTTGAAGCGGTGCATGATGACGTACTGCTGCGCGATCGAGAGGATGTTGTTCCAGGCCCAGTAGATCAGCAGGCCGGCCGCGAACGGGGCCATGATGAAGGTGAAGACGAAGGGCAGGAAGGCGAAGATCTGACGCTGCATCGGGTCCTGGGCCGGCGGGTTCATCGACTGCTGCAGCCACATGGTCAGACCATAGACGATGGGCAGGACGCCCAGGTGCAGCGGGCCGTTCAGCAGGCTGCCCACCAGGGGCAGGGTCGCCGGGTCCCACGGAATAGCGCCGAACAGGTTCCACACCGTCGACGGGTCCCGCGCCGACAGGTCGCGGATCCAGCCGAAGAAGGGGGCGTGGCGCATTTCGATAGTGACGAACAGCACCTTGTAGAGGGCGTAGAAGACCGGGATCTGCACCAGGATGGGCAGGCAGCCCGCCAGCGGATTGATCTTCTCCCGCTGATACAGGGCCATCGTCTCCTGCTGCTGCTTCTGCGGGTCGTCCTTAAACTTCTTCTTGAGCTCCTCCATCTTGGGCTGGAGGGTCCGCATCTTGGACAGGCTCTCGTAGGACTTGTTGGCCAGCGGGAACATGATCAGCTTGACCACGACCGTCAGGGCCAGGATGGCCAGGCCGAAGTTGCCCAGAACGCCGTAGAAGAACTCCACGATCATGAAGATCGGGCGCGTCAGGAACCAGAACATGCCCCAGTCGATGGCGTAGACGAAGCGCGGCAGGTCCAGGCTCTTTTCATAGCCGGCCAGGATTTCGTTGCGCTTGGCGCCGGCGAACAGACGTTGGGTCTCTTCGATCTGACGGCCCGGCTGGATGGTGCGGGTCGCGCCCAGCATGGCGGCTTCGTGGACGTTCAGACCTTCGGGATCGCGGACGGCGAAGCGGCCCTCGATGGTTTCCTTCTGGTCCGGGATGAGCGCCGCCATCCAGTATTTGTCGGTGATGCCGAGCCAGCCGCCGGTGGACTGGTTCTCGATGCGGGGCTTCTTGGCCCAGTCCTTGTACTTGACCTGTTCGGTGGCGAACTTGCCGTTCGCGCCGAAGGTGCCGATGGCGCCTTCGTGCAGGATCATCTGCTTGCCCAGATCAGCGGGCACGCCCTGGCGCTCGACGCGACCATAGGGGGCGATGGTGATCGGCTGGCCGCTCAGGTTGGCGACGGTGTCGGTGACGGTGAAGACGTACTGGTCGTCGATGGCGATGACGCGCGTGAAGCGCAGGCCCTGGCCATTGTCCCAGGTCAGTTCGACCGGGGTGGTCGGCGTCAGGGTCGCACCCTTGGTCAGGGTCCAGGGCGTGTTCGGACCGGGAACGCCGCCGGCGACGTTGGGCCCGCTCCAGCCGAACTGGGCGAAGTAGGCGTGCTCCATGCCCTGTGGGCGGAACAGCTCGACCGGCGTCGAATTCTTGTCCAGCGTCTCTTTGTAATCGGTCAGGTACAGGTCGTCGATGCGCGCGCCCTGCAGCGACAGCGACCCCTTCAGCTTGGGCGTCTGGATCGGCACGCGGGCCGCCGTGCCCAGGGCCTGGGCGCGGTCGGCCACGAAGGCGGCGGGGGCGGCGGAGCCAGACGTCAGGCCGGCGTCAGCCGTCGCGGCCTTCTGCTCGGCGGCGACGACCTGCTGCTGGCGGCGCATCTCGGCCTGGGGACGCATCACCATGAAGTAGTACACGCCCATGATCAGGGCCGCGCACACGAAGAAGATGATGGTGTTGCGCGAATTCTCGTTCTGCATCGGGGTCAGCGGTCCTGGCCGGAGGGGCGCGAATCGTCAAAGGCGCGGGCGGGCGATTTCGCCGCATCTCCCATATCGGGAGCCGCACGCGGGGTTGCGAGCCTTGTAAGGGCCGATTTCACATCGTCAAGCAAACGGTCCCAGTCGCGGTCCGCCGTGCCCATGCGGGCGATGAACACATAGTCGCAGCCGGGACGCCCGTGCAGGGGCGTCAGAAGGCGTGCAGCCTCGCGCAGGCGGCGTTTGCAGCGGTTGCGCACCACGGCTCCGCCTACCTTGCGCGTGGCGGTGAATCCCAGGCGGATCGCGGTCTGTCCGTCCTGACGATCCAGTTGCTGGACCACCACGGCGCCGCGGGCCTGAGAAACACCTTTGGCGGCCGCCAGAAACTGGGGCCGCCGTGTCAGGCGATCGATTTTCATCGGATCGGTCATGCGCCCGCCCTGAAGGGTAATGGGCGCGTGACGTCAGGCCGTCAGGCGCTTACGGCCTTTGGCGCGGCGACGCATGACGATCTTCTGTCCGTTCTTGGTGGCCATCCGCGAACGGAAGCCGTGACGGCGCTTGCGCACGAGTCGCGACGGCTGATAGGTCCGCTTCACGTTCGGCTCCAGGGCTACAGGGTTGCACAACGGACAACAGTCATCCGCTGCAGGAGGCGGGCGTATAAGCGGCGACGACGGACGAGTCAACGCCGACAAGCGATCTGAAACCCCGCAATGGGTCTGAAACCGCTAGGGAAGCTGGACCGCGTCGGTTACGGAGCACGGATGAACCGGGTCAAACGATTTCTGCCCCTGGCCGTCCTGCTGGCGGCGATCGCGCTGATCTTCGGCATGGGGTGGAACCGCTACTTGTCGCTGGACACCCTGCGCGAGCACGGCGCGGCGTTTCAGGCCCTGGCGGACGAGCACTATATCCTGACGCTTCTGGCCCTGATGCTGGTCTTCGCCCTGCTGACCGCCAGCGTGGTGCCGGGCGTGGTCTTCATCACCGTGACGGCGGGCTATCTGTTCGGTCCCTGGGTCGGAGGGGTCTCCACGGCCTTTTCAGCCACCCTGGGGGCCCTGGCCGTCTATTATGTAGGGCGCACCGCCCTGGGCGAATCCCTGCGCCGTCGCGCGGCCCAGGACACCGGCCTGCTGAAGAAGGTGTGCGAGGGCGTGGACAGGAACACCTTCTGGTATGTGCTGGTGGCCCGCCTGGTGGTGTCGGTGCCCTTCCATCTGATCAATGTGGCGGCGGGCGTCATGGCCGCCCCCTTGCGCCCCTATATGATCGCCACCTTCATCGGCCTGCTGCCGGCCCACATCATCTATTGCTGGATCGGCGCGGGGCTGAACGACATTCTGGTCGATAATCCCAACCCGAACCTGCAGAGCCTGTTCGCCGAGTTCATGTGGCCCCTGCTCGGCGTCGCCTTCCTGTCGATGCTGCTGCCCCTCGCGCTCAAATTAGTGCAGAAATGGCGCGCTCGGCACGGCATGGACGCCGCATGACGGAACGGAACGCGATCGAGACTCGACTGCCCATGCGCCCCCGCGAAAAGACGGGCCTGGCTGCGCGCCTGCAGGCCGTGCGTATGCCCGAGCTGCTGCCTCCGATCTGGCGCGAGCGGTTGACGCCTCGCGCGCCCGACGGCCTGTCCAGCCGCCTGCTGCTGCTGACCGTGGCCTTCACCCTGGCCGTCGCCGCCCTGATCATCGTGCCCAGCGCCGCCTCCTTCCAGGAGCGGTGGCTGATGGACCGGTTGCAGGCCGCCGAACTGGCCTCGGTCGGGGTAGAGGCCCTGCCCTACTCCGCCGTCGAGGACTCCACCGCCGAACAGTTGCTGAGCATCGGCGGGGTGCAGTCCGTGGTCGTAGGCGAACAGGGGGTGCGCCGCCTGCTGCTGCAGGCCCCCAACCTGCCGCGCGCGCCCGAACTGATCGACCTGCGCCAGCGCAATGTCGGCGCCCGCCTGCTGGACCCGTGGAAGACCCTGTTCGGCCACCCTGACCGCTCACTGCGGGTTCAGGCCAAGCCGCGCTATCGCTCGGGCGACTTCATCGAGATCCTGGCGCCCGCCCAGCCGCTCAAGCTCGAACTCAAGAGCTTTCTGCTGAACAGCCTGACCATGTCCCTGCTGATCGCCGTGGTCGCGGGCGGCCTGCTCTACGCCTCTCTCTCCTACCTGGTCCTGGCCCCTCTGCGTCGCGTGACGCGCTCCATCGAACGCTTCGCCGCCGATCCTGAAAGCCCCGCCGAAACCCCATCCGACCGTCACGACGAGATCGGCCGGGTCGAGCGTGAACTGGCCCGGATGCAGGAAGAAGTCCGCCAGTCGCTGCGCTCGCGGGCCCGCCTGGTGGCGCTGGGCGAGGCCGTGGCCAAGATCAACCACGACCTGCGCAACATGCTGACCTCGGCCCAGATGGCGTCGGAACGCCTGTCCAGCTCGTCCGACCCCCTGGTGGCCAAGGCCCTGCCCCGGCTGGAGCGCGCCCTGGGCCGCGCCGCCGCCCTGGCCCGCAATGTGCTGGAATACGGCAAGTCCGAAGAGGCCGCGCCGCAACGGCAGAAGATGCTGCTGGCCCGCGCCGTCGCCGTCGCCGCCGAGGACGCGGGGCTGGAGGACGACGGCGTGCGCCTGATCCGCGACCTGCCCGCCCGCCTGACCGTCAACGCCGACAGCGACCAACTGCATCGCATTCTGGTCAACCTGATGCGCAACGCCCGTCAGGCCATCGAGAGCGATCCCGCGCGCGAGAAGAAGGGCCGGATCACGGTCCGCGCCGAAGCCCGCGACGGCATGGTCGCCGTGCGCATCACCGACGACGGGCCGGGCATTCCCGAGCGTCTGGCTGGGCGATTGTTCGAAGCCTTCGTCAGCGGCCGCGCCTCAGAGGGCACCGGCCTGGGCCTGACCATTTCGCGCGAGCTGGCGGCCAATCACGGCGGAGAGCTGCGCCTGCTGCACACCAGCCCCGAAGGCACGACCTTCGAACTGCGCCTGCCGGCCTGAGTTCCCAGCCTGCATAATGGCCCGAGCGGCGCCGCAGCCCTTGGCCTGACCCGCGCGTTGGTTCGGTATATGCTTCTCAAGGCCAAGCTTCGATCCGGCCTTATTTGTCCGGCAAGGATACGCCCCATGATCACCGCCCCTCGCCCGCACCACACCGCCGCGCTCGCAGCCGTCATGAGCCTGCTGACGGTCCCCGTGATGGCTCAGACGCAGCCCCCGGCCCTCACGGCCGCCCAGAGCGCCCCTCAGAGCCCTGACAGCGACCCTGTGGCCGAGTTGCTGCGCCGTCAGGGGGAGCGCTATCGGCGCGCCCCGGACGCGGCCCAGGACCCCGACGAATTGCGCCAGACCCAGGCCCTGAACGACGAGATCGTCGCCCAGAACGACTTGGCGGAAAACGAAGATCGCGCCAACGCCGCCGCACACGCTCGCGAACAGGCCCGCTATCAGGCGCAACTGGAGGCGGCCGAGGCGCTGCGCCTGCGTCATGAGGCCGACCTGCGCACCGCCGCCGAGGCCCAGGCCCTGCATCAACGTCAGATGACCGACTGGCGGGCCACCGTCGCCGCCTGCGAACGCGGCGACCGGGCGCGATGTAACGCGGGACGTCAGGCAACTGCGCCGAACTAAAAATGTCTAGCAATTGAAATTTTTTACAGTACTCGCGACCATAGAGAAAACAATACCGAGACCAGCCCATATACTCTAGACGTCGCCAGAATAAATAAATAAATTAATTACAACAAATACATTAATATACTGAATATTAAATAGAAAGCGTGGCCGAGAGATACTCTCAGCCACGCCATTTAGATAAAGACTAAATCAAGGGACGATCTGCAAGCCTGGTGCATCAACGTCCACAGCAACGGTGCAGGTCGGCGGAGAGGTCGAACCGGAGACCACAGGAATAACTCCGCTAGCAGTCAGGATGCTGCCATTGTTGTCGAAGAAGCCACTGATGTCTCCCTTGCATTTGGAGCCAAGAATGGTTCTTGCTGCGACCCCTTTTAGAACAACGGGATAAACGCCACCCGAGCCCGGCCCCGTGATCTGCAGCTTCCAATCATAGTCCAGAGCCTCAACGGTTCCGCAAAGCGAAAAGATCTTCTGGAAGGGATAAGACACGCCCCCAACATCGAGTTCGTTTTGAGCGGTGCCGCGAACCTTAGCCTGCAGATCACCGTAGGCGATATTACAGCCAGAGAGAGTTACAGAGTGCTGAAGATCAGCGATACCACCAACATCATAGGTAGTACCCGTGTTAGCCCAAGTTTGAGCCGAAACCGATCCAGCAGCCATCAGAACAGCAGCCGAGGAAACAACACTAATTGCAATTTTCTTGAACATTAGAGCCTCCCTTTCTCGCCAAACGACTTGGCAGATAAATGATTTAGCACAACAACATTTATGTCAATAAATAAATTGAATGCCATTCAATTAAAACACCTTGGTTAGGTTCAAGCCAATGATTCTAGGGTCATTAATGAAAACATTCGTAGTTAACATAGAGTCATCACTATTAGTGAATGCGTCAACTATTGCGTCGTCATTAAACACATTTTTTACGTAAATTTGCGCCGACAAGCCATGATCCATAGAGTCTATGGATATAGAAATATTTGCATTATCCCAAGACTTTATACGATCGTACTCTGTATTGTAGACTCTAAAGTAACTATCAGTTTGACGATAATAATCGGCCCTGGCGGTTACATCTACAGAGCTAAATCTCCACGTATACTGAGCCCCCACATTTACCGTTATGCGCGGGGAGTTGGGAAGTTCATTCCCAGACAGGTCTGCGTCAAACCCTCGACCACCATTGGGCGCTTCAAGAAACGGCCTGTAGGTAATATCCAACATATTCGGCCTCCAGAACTCGAGGCTCGAAGGAAAATCAGGATCAAAGGACCCGACGCGCGCCGCGCCACCGCAAAGCGCCGCTAACGCAAAAGGCGCAGTGGCCAGCCCAATGGGTGTGCTGAAAATCTTTTCGACATGCTTCTTGGGCGCTATGCAGTTCGACGGGACCTGCACCCAGGGGCGGAGCACCACCCAGTCATCATTGCCCTGCGTCCGATTCATCACGTCAACCGAACCTTCGCCGTCACCAATTCTTGTCTTCAAAAGACCCAGATTGGCGTCAACTCGGAAATCGCGCGTCGGCCGCCAAACAGCCTCAAACTCCAAGCCCATTGATGTCGCGTCGAAATTTTCGTTCAACGAAATGCGGTCCACGATCTGGGAAACCTGATAGTCCTTGTAATCATAGTAGAAGGCCGTGGCGTTGAACCGAACTCTCCCATCCTGGGATTGTACCTTCGCTCCCACCTCGAAAGCATTGACATACTCTGGGTCAAATGTTTCAGCCAATGGCTGATACTGAACGACAGTAGCGTTCAGATCCGCGCGAGGTGGATTTGCACCTCCTCCTTTATAACCACGACTGTAGGACGCGTAGAAAAGAGTGTCCTCGTTCGGCTTCCAATCGAATACAGCTCTGCCGGTAACAGCCTGCCAAGATTGTTTGATATCAGGAAGGGCCGGATATCCACGAGCGACATTGCCGCCAGATGATGGTCCATAACCCATGGAATCCACCACGCCCAAGAGAAGCTGACTCGGATACGGCGTCGAGGTTTTATCGTCATTCGTATAACGGAGGCCGAGCGTTAAACTAAACGCATCGCCAATGTCGAAATACCCCTCACCGAATACGGCCCAAGACTTGGTGTGCACTTGGTTCTTGCTTCTAAAATAATTATGCCCGTCTCCAGAAAGGTTTCCAATTGGAGAATAGTCGACGTAAATGCACTCACCTACAGAACCATCGACACACTTTCTCGTGTCCAAAACATTAGTTGATAAATTATCACCGTAAAAATATTCAGCTAAATAGCTAAACAAGTTATTGAATACAAAGTAGTCATCTGTCGATTTGAAATCGAGATAATTGGCACCCGCATTAAAATTGAAACGACCATCATCGCTGGATTGCAGTCGGAATTCTTGATACCACTGCCTGTTATCAGATCGACTTAGATCAGCCGATTCCATTCTATTAGATGGACCAAGCTGCGGATCTGTATACACGCCACCAGGCGACGCCTGAGAATTCAACGAAGCTCCGGTTATAGTATACCGACCAAGGCTATCGTTAAATATATTGTTAGAAATATATCGGGCATAATCCTGCGTGGACCAGTAATCATCTTTTGTGTAAACAGTTTGAGAGTGCAGGGTTAAATTGTCTGCGATCTCATATTTCACATTCAGCTGATATACATCATTACTGGCAACAAATTTTGGATCATAACTTGTTGATATTTCCCTCAGATCTTTAGATTGAGAAACATCACCATAAGGGTCCACACCGGCTATAAGCGCAGAAACTGGAATTCGAGGGCGCGTAGGGGTAAGGAACCCTAGGCCAACATTACCCATTATAAATAACTGGGACAAACCAATGGCGTTCGGTGTTCCATAGGCAGCATCATCATAGAGTGAACCGGGCAGACAGCCCTGACTCATCCGACCGCGATCCGCTAAAGAAACAATCGGCGCAGACCCGATCTGGCTGGGTCCAGGATCTCTGGTACACAGCTGCTTGCCTGTACGAGAGCGATTATCGTCTTCTCCGAAGTGTTCCCATATCAGGTTGGCGCTGAAGCGATCGCTCGGCTCCCATGCCGCCGCCAAGCGCACTGAATAGAGGTCACGACCGTTGACCTTGGTACCCTTAAATGTGTTCTCGTCAAAACCCTCGCGCTTGGTCATTGACGCTGCGCCGCGCACCCAAAAGGTTTCTGTCAGCGGAATATTGACCATCATCTGGCCGCGCACCGAGCCGTAGTTGCCAGCCTCTGCTTTCAGCATCGCGTCGAAGTCCGGCCCAGGCAGGTTGGGGATCATATTGACCACGCCCGCCGTGGCGTTTCGACCATAGAGCGTCCCCTGCGGGCCGCGCAGGACCTCGACACGGTTCACATCCAGATACTCTTGCTCGAACAGACGGTTTCGGATCAGGGGCGCATTGTTGAAGCTGACCGCCACCGCAGGGTCAGACGACGCCGAGATGGCCTTGGTCCCGATCCCGCGGATCGAGAAGTTGTACATACTGAAATTGTTCTTGGAGAAGCTGACGTTGGGGATGGCCCGCATCAGCTCCGCCCCCCCCTCAATCTTCATCGCGTCCAGGGTCTCGGCCGAAAAGGCGGACACCGCGATCGGCACGTCCTGGATGGATTCCTCGCGCTTCTGGGCGGTGACGATGATGTCGTCGACGGCGGTCGCGCCGCCGTCGGGTGCGGTCTGAGCCAGGGCCGGTGCGGCGATGGTCAGCGCAAGAACGGATGCGGTCGCGGCCAAGCGCGTACGAACGACGGATGTCGCCATTTGAGAACCCTCCCCAGGGTGCGGCCCGTTCCCCAACGGGTTCCGCAACGTTTCCACGCCGCCGAATAATTCCGCGAGCCGGGGCGGCGCCGGCAGCGGTTAGCCTCAGACGATCACGCTACTCACCTATCTGTCAATACATATTAACACACGTGTTCACCAAAGAAACTCTCGTTTCATACTGACACTCATGTTAGCCGTGTGACAGCAGCGGAGCTATAGGTATGGACGCGGACGTCATCGTGGTGGGCGGGGGGCTGGCCGGACTGGTCGCCGCCCATGAGTTGATCAAGGCCGGCAAGCGGGTGGCGCTGGTCGATCAGGAGAACGCAGCCAATCTGGGCGGCCAGGCCTTCTGGTCGTTCGGCGGGCTGTTCCTGGTCAACTCGCCGGAGCAAAGGAAGCTGGGCGTGCGCGACAACGTTGACTTGGCCTGGCGGGACTGGCGCGGCAGCGCGGGCTGGGACCGGCTGGCAGGACCGTTTGCGGAGGATGAGTGGGCGGTGCAGTGGGCGCGCGCCTATGTCGAGTTCGCCGCCGGCGAAAAGCGCGCCTGGCTGAAACAGCATGGGATCAGCCTGACCCCCATGGTCGGCTGGGCCGAACGCGGCGGGGGGCAGGCCTTCGGCCACGGCAATTCCGTGCCGCGCTTTCACGTCGCCTGGGGCACGGGGACGGGTGTGTCCGAGCCCTTCGCCAACCGCGCGCGAGCGGCGGCGAAGGATGGGCGGCTGACCTTCCACCACCGTCGCCGGGTCGATCAACTGCTGGTCGAAGGCGGCCGCGTCACAGGCGTGGCGGGCGCGATCCTGGCCGCCGACGCGGCGCCGCGCGGTGCGGCCTCGAACCGCAACGTGGTCGGCGACTTCACCCTGAGAGCACAGGCCGTCGTTCTGGCCTCGGGCGGCATCGGCGGCGACCATGACAAGGTGCGCCGCTTCTGGCCCGAGCGGCTGGGGTCGCCGCCCAAGTCGATGATCACCGGGGTTCCCACCTATGTCGACGGGCGGATGCTGGACGTCGCGGGCGACGCCGGGGGCCGGCTCGTGAACCGCGACCGTATGTGGCACTACGTCGAGGGCGTGCAGAACTGGGACCCCATCTGGCCCAGGCACGCCATCCGCATCCTGCCCGGGCCGTCGCCGCTGTGGCTGGACGCCCTGGGGCGGCGGCTGCCCGCGCCCGCCCTGCCCGGTCACGACACCATGGCGACGCTGAAGCACCTGCGGACGACGCCAGACCTGGCCGAACACGACCACTCCTGGTTCATCGTCAGCCAGAAGATCCTGGAGAAGGAGTTCGCCCTCTCGGGGTCCGAGCAGAACCTCGACATCACCGAGCGCAAGCTGCTGAAGGTGCTGATGTCGCGGCTGGGCAGGGGCGCGCCGCCCGCCGTCGACGCCTTCAAGCACATGGGCGCCGACTTCGTCTTCGCCGACGATCTGGAGACCCTAGTCGCCAAAATGAACGGTCTGACGGAACGGCCCCTGCTGGACCCGGCTCTCGTCCGTCAGCAGGTCGAGGACCGCGACGCTCAGATGGACAATCCCTACACCAAGGATTTCCAGGCCATGAGCATCCACAACAGTCGCCGCTACCTCGGCGACAGGCTAGCGCGGACGGCGCCGCCGCACCGGCTGCTGGACCCCAGGGCCGGGCCGCTGATCGGGGTCAGGCTGCACGTCCTGACTCGCAAGTCGCTGGGCGGGCTTCAGACCGACCTGTCGAGCCAGGTGCTGAAGGCGGACGGGACGCCATTCGAGGGACTATACGCCGCAGGCGAGGCTGCGGGCTTCGGCGGCGGCGGATTACATGGTTACAATGCGCTGGAAGGCACCTTCCTGGGCGGGTGCATCTTCTCGGGCCGGGCGGCAGGGCGCGCCCTCGCCGGTCGGGTCTGAGGTTTCTCGGGGGAGAATGACGTCATGGATTCGCCATTGGCCATGATCGGCCTGCCGGTCGCCCTGGGCGTCATCATGTTCGGCCTGGGGCTGGACCTGACGCCCGGCGACTTCGCCCGCATCGGCAAGCGGCCCAAGGCGGTCGCCCTGGCCCTGGCCTGTCAGCTGCTGCTTCTGCCCGCCGTCTGTTTTGGGCTGGTGCTGCTGTTCCGCCTGCCGCCGGTTCTGGCGGTGGGGATGATGCTGCTGGCGGCCTCGCCCGGCGGGACCACGGCCAATCTCTACAGTCACCTGTTCCGGGGCGATGTGGCCCTGAACATCAGCCTGACCGCGATCAACTCGGTCATCGCGGTGCTGACCCTGCCGGTCATCGTCAACCTGTCGATCGCCTGGTTCCAGCCGGGCGACATGACCGTGGGGCTGCAACTGAAGAAGACAATCGAGGTCTTCATGATCGTGCTGGCGCCGGTCGGTCTGGGGATGCTGGTGCGCGGCTTCAAGCCCGGCTTCGCCCGCGCCATGGACAAGCCGGTGCGGCTGGCCTCGGTCGTCATCCTGACCCTGGTGATCGCCGGGGCGGTCGTGTCCAACTTCGCCGTGCTGAAAGACGACTTCATCGCCCTGGCCGGCATTGTCGTCAGCTTCTGCATTCTCAGCCTGGGCATTGGCTTCATCGTCCCGCGCCTGTTCCGCATCAATCGCGAACAGTCGATCGCCAGCGCCTTCGAGGTCGGGCTGCACAACGCCACCCTGGCCATCGTCATCGCCGAGTCGGTGCTGGCGGTGCCGGACATGTCCCTGCCCGCCGCTGTCTATGGGGTGCTGATGTTCCCGCTGGCGGCGGTGTTCGGGCTGCTGATATCGCGCAAGGACGCGCGCAGGGCAGCCGCGGTCGAGACATGAGCCCTTAGGCGGGGTGGCCTTGGCGAGGTTCCCGACTAAAGTCCGGCCTCAACGACCACCGCCGAGAAGCCGATGTCCCTGCCGCACGCCCTGCTGACCGCCCTGACCGAGCATCCCGGTTCGGGGTCCGATCTGGCCTGCCGGTTCGACCGCTCCATCGGCTACTTCTGGCAGGCGACGCATCAACAGATCTATCGCGAACTGGCCCGGCTGGAGGCCGCCGGATGGATCGAGGCCCTGCCGACCGAAGGCGGTCGCGGGCGCAAGCGCAGGTACAGGGTATTGCCGGCCGGGCGCGGCGAACTGGAACGCTGGGTCGCGGAACGCCAAGGCGTCCTGCCGATCCGCGACGATCTGATGGTGCGGTTGCGCGCAGAAGCCGTCGTCGGCCCGACCGACCTGATCGAGACCCTGGAACAGTTGGCCGCGCAGCACCGCCAAAAGCTGGCGACCTATCAGGCCATCGAGGCCCGCGACTTCCCGCAAGCCCCGACCGCCAGAGGCCAGAAACTGCAGCACCTCGTGCTCAAGGCCGGACTGACCTACGAAAGCCAGCGCATCGCCTTCTGTGAAGACGCCATCGCCATCCTGCGCGCCGACTAGCTTCACGGTTTGCAGCGCGCCGCTTCATGGCGTCATATGCCCCCAACACTAGTTCCTGGGGGTTTTCACATGAAACATCTGCTCGTCGGGCTGTCCGCCCTGTGCATCGCCACGCCTGCGCTGGCCCAATCGGTCGACCGGGTCGCCATCAACGGCATCATTGATCAGGGTCTGAACCACAGCGAGGTCATGCAGACCGCCGCCTATCTGACCGACCGGATCGGCGGGCGGATGACCAACTCGCCGCAGATGCGTCAGGCCGAGCAATGGAGCCAGCAGCGCTTCCGCGACTGGGGCCTGTCGAACGTCCGCGCCGAGGGCTTCGAGTTCGGCCGCGGCTGGTCCATCGTCCGCTCCAGCGCCCGCATGACGTCGCCACGGGCCATCGAACTGCGCGCCATTCCCGTGGCCTGGACGCCCTCGACCAACGGAACCATCAGCGCCGGCGTCATTGTCGCCCCGATCACCAAGGTCGAGGACTTCGACAAGTGGCGCGGCAAGCTGGCCGGCAAGATCGTCATGCTGTCCCTGCCCAACACCGGCTCAGAGCCGACCGAGCCGGCCTTCCGCCGCTGGACCGACGCCGAACTGCGCGACCGCAACACCTACGTCCAGCCGCAGCACAGTCACGTCCCCGTCGAACGTCAGCTGAAGATGGCGGAGTTCGCCGGCCGCCTCGACGCCTTCCTGGCCGAGGAAGGCGCCCTGGCCTGGGTGAAGATGTCCCAGCGCGACGGCGGCCTGCTGCACGGCACCGGCTACACCTATCAGGTCGGCGCCACGCCCAAGCTGCCCGGCATGGAGATCGCGGCCGAGGACTATCGCCGCCTCGCCCGCCTGGCCCTGACCGACACGCCGCCGACCCTGTCGCTGCTCAGCGAGGTCCAGTTCCACGACGAAGACGTCAACGCCTACAACATCTTGGCCGACATTCCCGGCACGGACCGCTCGGGCGAATACGTCATGGCCGGGGCCCACCTCGACAGCTGGGTCGCCTCTGACGGCGCCCAGGACAACGCCGCCGGCAGCGCCGTCGTCATGGAGGCCGCCCGCATCCTGTCGCAGATGAAGGTCAAGCCCAAGCGCACCATCCGCTTCGCCCTGTGGAACGGCGAAGAGCAAGGCATCCTGGGGTCGCTGGCCTATGTCGAGCGCTACCTGGCCACGCGCGCACCCGCGACGGACCCGGCCCTCGCCGCCCTGCCCAGCAACCGCACCTGGCGCAACCGCTGGCCGGTCGAGCCGCGCCCGGGCTATCGCGACTTGGTCGCCTATTTCAACCTGGACAACGGCTCGGGCAAGATCCGCGGCATCAACGCCGAGGGCAATGTCGCCGCCGCCCCGATCTTCCAGGAATGGCTGGCCCCGTTTGCCAGCATGGGCGCCACCACGGTTTCGCTGCGGCCCTCGGGCGGCACTGACCACGTCTATATGCAGACGGTGGGTGTGCCGGGGTATCAGTTCATCCAGGACCCGCTCGACTATTCCAGCCGCATACACCACACCAGCATCGACAGCTATGACCACCTGAAGCCGGAGGACCTGCGTCAGGCGGCGGTGATCCTGGCCAGCTTCCTGCTGAACGCGGCCAACCGCGACGCCCCCCTGCCGCGCATGCCCCTGCCCACCCAGCCGACGCCGACCGATCCGTTCGAATACCCGGCGGCGGACTGAGACTGATCCCAAACGCAAAAACCCCGCAGCGCAAGCTGCGGGGTCCCTGCCGCCGGTCCAGGGTTGGGAGAGAGCATCCAAATTTTACGGCTTGTCGTACCCGCCCTTCATGGGCGACGACGGAACGAAGTCTTCTCAAGGATCGCCCGCATGACGACCGCCGCCCTTTCGCTCAGCCACTGGATCAACGGCGAACGGGTCGCCGCCGACCGACCGGCCGAGAGCCTGAACCCGTCGGACGTGCGCGAGGTCGTGGCGCGCACGCCCCAGGGCGGCGCGGCCGAGGTGGACGCCGCCGTGGCGGCTGCGAAGGCCGCCTTCCCGGCCTGGTCGGAGGCTTCGCCCGAAGTCCGCTCCGACGTGCTGGACCGGGCCGGAACCCTGTTGATGGAGCGTCGCGAGGCCGTCGGCGAACTGCTGTCGCGCGAGGAAGGCAAGACCCTGGCCGAGGGCATAGGCGAGACCGCCCGCGCCGCGCGTATCCTGAAGTATTTCGCTGGCGAGGCTCTGCGCCTGCACGGTCAGAACCTGGCCTCGACCCGGCCCGGTGTCGAGGTTCAGACCTATCGCCATGCGGTCGGCGTCTATGGCCTGATCACGCCCTGGAATTTCCCCCTCGCCATCCCGGCGTGGAAGGCGGCGCCGGCGCTCGCCTTCGGCAACACCGTGGTGCTCAAGCCCGCCGGCCACACGCCTGCGACCGCCGAAGCTTTGGTCGCCATCTTGCATGAAGCCGGCCTGCCTAAAGGCGTGCTGAACATGGTGGTCGGACGCGGCGACGTGGGTCAGGCCATCGTCGATCACGTCGATGTCGACGGGATCAGCTTCACGGGCTCGCAAGGGGTCGGCGCAGGCGTCGCCGCCGGGGCCGTGGCGCGTCAGGCGCGCGTGCAACTGGAGATGGGCGGCAAGAACCCACTGATCGTGCTGGACGACGCCGATCTGGAACGCGCCGTCGCCATAGCCCTGGACGGCAGCTTCTTCGCCACCGGCCAGCGCTGCACCGCCTCCAGCCGCCTGATCGTGCAGGATGGCATTCATGACCGCTTCGTCGCCCTTCTGGCTGAACGGGTTGCGGCGTTGCGCGTCGGCGGCGCGCTTGATCCCAATACCCAGATCGGCCCGGCGGTGTCCGAGGATCAGCGCGAGACCTCCTACCGCTATATCGACATCGCCCGTTCGGAAGGCGGTCGCATCGCGGCGGGCGGAGAACGGCTGGCCCTCGATGCACCCGGCTGGTACGTCCAGCCGACCCTGATCGCCGACACCGACGCCGCCTCGCGCATCAACAATGAGGAAGTTTTCGGGCCTGTCGCCTCGACCATCCGGGTCAAGGACTACGAAGAAGCCTTGGCCGTCGCCAACGGCGCCGAGTTCGGCCTGTCGGCGGGCATCGTCACCCAGTCGCTGAAATACGCCCGCGACTTCCAGCGACGCGCCAAGGCGGGCATGACCATGGTCAACCTGCCGACCGCCGGGGTCGACTATCACGTGCCCTTCGGCGGCACGAAGAAATCCAGCTACGGCGCGCGCGAGCAGGGCTTCGCCGCCGCTGACTTCTTCACCCAGACCAAGACCAGCTACAGCGCAGGTTAAGCGCACAGGGATCGCGGACCAGAGCGGAGCCGCGATCCCTGTGCGCTTA
>NZ_JACARP010000091.1:0-49589 GCF_013386595.1 Brevundimonas sp. P7753
AAGCGCAGCGCGCGCTGCGCGGCCGGGTCACCGTCGATGCCTATGTCGCTCGCCTCCCACCTGACCCTCCAGGCCTCCCGGTGGGCGGTGATCAGGGCCGACAAGCCTGTGTTGATCGCGCGGCCGGCCCGGCTGCGTGCGGCGACCTCCGGCTTATCCTGTTCCCTTGAGGTGCAGACGGCGACCACCCTGTCGAGTCGGTAGGTCTTCCCGAGTGCGAGCTCCAACACCATCGGCGGCCTGGGCGGGCGCCCAGACGCGGCGCTGCGGTCGCCGATCTCGCCGATCGCGCTTGCGGCGGCCAGCGCAATGACGCCGCCGTCGCCAAGTCGGCGCGTCGCCATCTCATCGAGAGGAACGTCCAGGCTTGCGGTCGCGCTGTAGTTCTCGGGCGCCACCGCAACCGACTGGATCAGGAGGCGCCGGTCGGCCTGGGAGGCAAGACGCAGCCCCCGCAGTCGGGTGATCCGACCGGCGGCGTCCTCGTGTCGCCACTCGCGCCAGAGAATCCCCTGCCGCATGTCGAGCATCCGGCGGTGCCTGAGGGTCCTGCCCGTATCCAGTCGGAGAGGCCGGCCCTCGATGGTCATGGAGAGCTTCGCCCAATCCGGCAGGATGGCAAGGCCGGGCGTCGCTCCCGGCTGCGCATCGAAGGCTCCGGCTACGAAAGTGGCGGGCGAGGACATCCCGCTTCCTTCCGCCAGCGACCCCCTGGAACCGAGATGGCCGCTTCCGATCGCGAAGATGGATTCCAGTTCGTGCTCCCGCGTGAGCGTGAAGCCTTCCTCCACGAGCAACCACTCGGGCGCGGCGCTGGGGGCCGCCGGCAGGCCCATGGGTGCGGCCGGCGCCGCCGGGACGATCCGCAGCTCCCCCAGATCCCGCACGACGAGCGAGGCGCCGTGCTGGCGCAGGACGGCGGCCTGCCCGGCTCGATCGACGCCGACGACGAGGCCGTAGCCCGCGGCCCGGATCGCCTCCACGCCGGCGATCGCATCCTCCACCCCGATGGCGCGCTTGGCGTCGACGCCGAGGAGCCGGGCGGCGTACACGAAGGTGTCCGGCGCGGGCTTGCCGTTCAGCCCCTGGCGCTCCGCTTCGACACCGTCGACACATGCGTCGAACAGGTCCGCGAGCCCCGCCGCCTCGATCACGGCCGCGGCGTTCTTGCTGGATGTGACCGCCGCGGTCTTCAGGCCTGCCTCGCGCAGCCTGCGGATGAGTTCGAGGGAGCTTTCGAACACCTCGACGCCGGATCGGCCCAGGGCCTGGCGGAAGAGCTGGTTCTTGCGTGCGCCGAGACCGAAGACCGTTTCACGGTCGGCGCGATCATCCGGCTTGCCCTCCGGCAAGGTTACCCCGCGCGACGCCAGAAAGCTGCGGATCCCTTCATGGCGCGGCTTGCCGTCGACATAGGTGCGGTAGTCGCGCTCCACGTCGAAGGGCCGGAACGCCTCTCCCTTCGTTTCGGCCCGGCGCCGGAGAAAGGCGTCGAACAGCTTGCGCCAGGTGGCCGCGTGAAGTGTGGCGGTCCGGGTGACGACGCCGTCCAGATCGAACATGGCGGCGTCGAACGCGCGCGTGTCGAGGACAAGGCCCTGGTCGACTGTGATACCGTCCGGCTCACTCATGTCGCTGAGTTATCAACCGCAGGACCCGCCCGCGCCGATGGATCAACGTTACGCCGGTCGTGTCGGTTCCCGGTTTCCCTATGCGGGGACCGGCGCCGTTTTCCAGCGGCCTCGCCACTGGCGTCGCAAGAAAAACCAGTCGGCGGTGAACAGGGGTGCGCCATTGACGCCCCCTTGATGGAAGCCTGAAGCTCGCCCCTCGGACCAGTCCAGAAGGTCGATGACGGCCTCGCCGTCGCGGCGCTAAGGCGCTGGCGCGAGCCGCGATGCGCCCCTCCGCGTCCCATGCCTCGACCCCGGGAATCGACAGATCCCTGGCTCAGTCTCGCGCGAAGGACGAGCCGAGGATCAGCCGGCGCGAACGTGCTGGGCTATGGACGTACCCGCCCGCCGTCTCAGCCGGTCGTCAAGGTATGCGGCGGGGAGTCCTGTGTGCGGTCTCCTCAGCCGCCGCTACGGCCGCTTTCACGGCCACGAAGCTGTCTGGATTGACCGAGATCGAGTCAATGCCCCGCTGGACGAGGAACTGGGCGAACTCGGGGTGGTTGCTGGGCGCTTCTCCACAGAGCCCGACCTTCACGCCCGCATCATGCGCCGAGACGATGACCTGATCGATCATCCATTCGACGGCCGGATCCTGCTCGTTGAAGAGCTCCGCGAGCTCACCCGAGTCACGGTCGACGCCCAGCGTCAGCTGGGTGAGATCGTTGCTGCCGATCGAGAAGCCGTCGAACAGTTCGGCGAACTGACGGGCCAGGATGACGTTCGAAGGGATCTCGCACATCACATAGACCTGGAGCCCTTCCTCTCCCCGGACCAAACCGTTCTCGGCCAGCACCTCCAGAACCCGACGCGCCTCATCGACCGTCCGGCAAAATGGGATCATCACGATGACGTTGCGCAGGCCCAGGTCCTCGCGCAGGCGGCGGATCGCCCGGCATTCCAGGGCGAAGCCTTCGCGGTAGCGCGGCGAGTAATAACGAGAGGCGCCGCGGAACCCGAGCATGGGGTTCTCCTCCTTCGGCTCGAAGCGGGCGCCGCCGATCAGATTGGCGTATTCGTTGGTCTTGAAGTCGCTCATGCGGATGATGACCGGCTTCGGGTGGAAGGCCGCGGCGATGCGGGAAAGGCCCCGTGAGAGCCGTTCCACGAAATATTCCGTCCTATCGACATAGCCGGCCGTCAGCGCCTCGATAGCGGCCCGCGCCTCCGGATCCTCGACCGCCTCGAAGCGGACGAGCGCCATCGGGTGGATTTTCACATGGTTGCTCACCACGAACTCCATGCGCGCGAGACCTACCCCATCAGCCGGCAAGCGCCACCAGCGGAAGGCCGCAGCAGGGTTGGCGAGGTTGAGCATGATCTGGGTCGTGGTCTCGGGCGCCGCGCTTGCGTCGAGTGCCCGCGTCTCGAATTGCGCGCGGCCCTCGTAGACGAAGCCCTCGTCGCCCTCAGCACAGGAGACGGTGACCTCCTGCCCCGCCTGGAGGTCCTGAGTGGCCGTCTCCGTCCCGACGATGGCGGGCAGTCCGAGTTCTCGGCTGACGATGGCGGCGTGGGACGTGCGGCCGCCGTGGTCCGTCACGATGGCCGCCGCCCGCTTCATGATCGGCACCCAGTCGGGGTCGGTGGCGGTGGTCACCAGGATCGCCCCGTCAACGAACCGGTCGATGTCGCGGGGGCTGTCGATCCGGCAGACCTGGCCGGCCACCACGGCGTCTCCGATGGCGAGGCCGGTCACCAGCAGGGCGCCCCTGGAGTTGATCCTGAAGCTGCGCAGCGCGCCAGAGCCGAGGCGGGACTGCACGGTTTCGGGCCGCGCCTGGACGATGAAGATCTCGCCGCTCTCGCCGTCCTTCGCCCACTCCATGTCCATCGGGCAGCCGTAGTGGGCCTCGATGGCGACAGCCCAGCGCGACAGCGCGAGCACTTCCGTGTCCGCGAGGACGAAGGCGGACCGCTCGGCAGGCGTGGTGGGGATATTGCGCGTGGGATGCTCCCCGTCTTGCGCATAGATCATCTTCAGCGCCTTGCCGCCGAGGCGCTTCTCCAGGATCGGAACCGTCCCGGGCTGGTCGAGCAACGGCTTGAAGACCTGGTGTTCGTCGGGGTCGACGGCGCCCTGGACGACGTTCTCGCCCAAGCCCCAGGCGCCGTTGATCAGCACGACCTTGTCGAAGCCAGTCTCCGTGTCGATCGAAAACATCACCCCCGCCCCCGCCAGGTCCGAGCGGACCATCTGCTGAACGCCGATTGAAAGGGCGACCCTCAGATGGTCGAAGCCCTTGGTCTGTCGATAGCTGATGGCGCGATCCGTGAAGAGCGAGGCGTAGCACCGTCGGCACGCCTCCAGCAGCGCGGCCTCGCCGCGGATGTTGAGGAAGCTCTCCTGCTGGCCGGCGAAGCTGGCGTCGGGAAGGTCCTCGGCGGTGGCGCTGGAGCGGACCGCGACATCCGCATCAGGCCTGCCGATGCGAGCGCAAAGATCGCGGTAGGCGGCGCGAATGGCCTCGGCGCTCTCTTCCGGCCACGGCGCCGCCAGGAGGGCCGCGCGGAGCCGCGCGCCAGTGTCGGGAAGCGACGTCTTTCCCATGGTCCAATCGCTGATGGCGGCCGCGATCACGGGGCGCAGGCTGCTCGCGTCGAGGAAGCGCCAATAGGCCTCGGCTGTGGTCGCAAAGCCGGGCGGCACGCGCACGCCCCGGCCACCCAGATTGCGGACCATCTCCCCCAGGGAGGCGTTCTTGCCGCCCACCTGGGCGACCGAGGTTCGATCGACGCTCTCGAACCCCAGGATCAGGGGGGCGGGCTTGCTCATGGTGTCAATCTCGACAAGCGGGGCGGCCGCCGAGCGACGACGACGCCGCCGCCGCCGCGGGCGGGCAAGATGATTCGATTGACGCGGAAGCCTCTCGCTCCTTACGCCAACGCGACGATGGCTGCGGTAATGACGCCGAAGACGACGCGTCTTCGAAGTCAATCGGAGAGATCGGTGCGAACCTCCTGGTCCCGAGGCGTCGTTCGTAGCGGGCTTCCGACGGCGCGACGTTTTACTTTTCTGTCGCACAATTGCTGGACCGCGACTGATCGAGATCTGGCGATGCAGATGTCTATACGCATCGCGGCGCTCCATCCCTCAACAAAAGCGGGGTGGAGGGGAATCTTTTTAAATACTTGATTCAGCGCAAATCTTGGCGTTGCCTACCGAATGATCCTCGCTGACTTCACGCAGGGGAACGATCATGAGCTCACAGCGCCTCCTCGCCGCATCGTGTCCGGGGACACCGGCCTCAGCCCTCCGGCTGGTCGCCGCCGCGCCGCCGGCGGCTGAAACTCGCCGGCTCGTCGAGCGCCGTCTGCGCGACGATCGCCCTGCGCATTTGCGCTACCTCGTCAAACGACTGCGCTCGCCCGACGACGCCGAGGACGTCCTGCAGGAATTCGCACTCAAGGTGACGCTGGCGGCTGGCCGGCTCACCGACCCGGGCAAGGTGGACGCCTGGCTCGGGATCGCGCTTCGCAACGCCCTGTTCGATCGTTACCGCCGCAACGCTGCCCGGGCCCGGTTGACTGACGCCCTGGACGCCGAGCCCCGATACGATGAGGCGGACGGACCGGACGATGACATCCAACGCCCGCTGCACTGTCTCGAGCGGGCCCTCGCCGATCTCCCGCCGCAGACCGCTAGCCTGCTGCGCAAGGCGGAACTGGAAGAGACCCCGTTGGCGATGATCGCCGCCGAGATGCGACTGACCACCAACAACGTCGGCGTGCGCGTGCACCGGGGCCGCGCCGCGCTGCGGCGGCGGATGCTGGCGAACTGTCAGAGCTGCCCGGAGCCCTGCGCCCTGTCAGCAGCGGCCACCGCCCGCTCGGCTCTGGCGGGGCCTCTGGAGCTTCAGGCTTCAATCTCGATCAGGTCGGCGTGCGACGCCGCATAGTCGAGGGCGTAATCCAGTTCACCCGGGGTTTCCGCGTGGACGGTGGCCAGAGCGTCGCCGGCCGCCACCTCCGCGCCGAGCCGGACGTGCATCTCCAGGCCGGCGGCCTTCTGCTGAGGCGCGCCAGCCAGCTTGGCCAGGGTCGAAATCTGGCGGTTGTTGACCAGGATCACACGTCCTGATCGCGTCGCCCGGATCACGGCGCGCCGCTCGGAAGTCGGAGGAATCCGCATCCCGCCCTGGGCTTCGCATATCCGCTGAAACTTCGCCCAGGCGCGACCATCGGCGATCACCGCCTCGGCGGCGCGCGCCCCCTGACCCGCAGCGGCCTGGCCGGCCAGTTCGAGCGCCGCGCCTGCCAGGAGGCACGCACGGACCCGCAGGTCTCCGGGGGCCCCGGGCCGATTTTGCAGCACGGCCAGGATGTCATGCGCCTCCAGCGCCGGCCCGATGCCGACGCCCACGGGCTGCGCGCCGTCCGTCTGCAGGCATCGGGCGCTGAGCCCGAAATGGCTCGCAACGGTCGTCAGTCGCGTCGCCAGCTTGTCGGCCGCCTCTTGCGATCGCACCTTGGCGGTCGGCCCGACAGGAATATCCAGCACCACATGTGTCGCTCCTGCCGCGATCTTCTTGGACAACACCGATGCGATGAGCTGCCCCTCCGTATCAACGTCGAGAACCCGTTCGACGCGGATGAAGATGTCATCCACCGGACTCAGCCTGACCGCCCCGCCCCAGGCGACACAGCCGCCTTCCGCCTCGACCACCCGCCGCATGGCCGGCACATCGAGGTCGACCGGGGCCAGGGTCTCCATGGTGTCGGCGGTTCCGGCCGGCGAGGTGATGGCGCGCGACGAGGTCTTTGGCATGACCAGGCCGCTGGCGGCGAGGATGGCCACCACGATCGGCGTGGTCCGGTTGCCCGGCAGGCCGCCGATGCAGTGTTTGTCCATGACGACGTCCGACGGCCAGCGCAGGCGGTCGCCGACGTCCACCATGGCGCGGGTGAGCGCCACGACCTCGGCGTCGTCGAGCGGAAGCACCGAGGTGGCGGTCAGAAAGGCCGCGAGATGGATGGGCGTGTAACGTCCAGCCGCCACATCTTGGATGATCCCCTGGATCGCGCCCTTGTCCAGCCGCGCTCCATAGATCCGGCGGCGAACGCTGGACATGGACTCGATGGCCGGAGCGTGGCGCACCGCGACGGGATCGCCCGGCGCCACCTCCAGAAGTCGCCAGGCCTCTTCAGAGAGCGCCGCCTCGTCGAGGCCGAGGACGTCACCGTCCATCTGGTACAGGGTGGCGTAGACTTCCCGGCCTCCGGCCGAGAGCAGCACCTGGGAGCGGGACGACAGGCCCTCCGAGCGGCAGACGGGGCAGTCACGCCGCATCAGAACGATCAATTCGTGCTGTGCGTGAAGGCCGAAGCGGCGCGCCTTCAGGGATGGAACAGCGGCGTGGGAAGCGTCGGACACGGTCACAGTTCGTGGCGCTCCATCATTTGAGGAATGACGCAGTCCCATCCGAAGCGATCCCGGATGCGAACCCGCAGCGCGTCTGAAGCATGCGGTTCGCCGTGAACGATGAAGGTCTTGCGCGGCGGACGCTTCAGTCCCGACAGCCAGCGCAGAATTTCCTCGGCGTCGGCGTGGGCGGAGAGCATCGGCAGGTTCGCGACCTCGGCATTTATAGGCACCCACTGGCCGTGAATCTTCACCTCCTGGACCCCCTCGACCATCGAACGCCCGCGGGTTCCCGCCGCCTGGAAACCCGAAAACAGGATGGTGTTGCGCCGGTCCGGGCCGAACGCCTTGATGTGGTGGAGCACCCGCCCCCCGGTGGCCATCCCGCTCGCCGACAGGATCACCTTGGACATGGGGCTGGCGGTGATCTCCTTGGACGCCTCCACATCGCGCACATAGGTGGCGACGGCGCAGATGGCGTCGCACACCTCCGCCGGCATGCGGTGGTCTTCCAGGTGCGCGTGCAGAAGGTCGGTGGCGTTGATCGCCATCGGACTGTCCAGGTAGATGGGCGTCAGGCCGATCCGCCCGGCCTGCTTCAGTCGCCAGATGTGGTAAAGGAGCGACTGGGCCCGGCCGACGGCGAAGGCGGGGATGACCACGGTCCCGCCGCGCGCGGTGGTTCGTTCTATGACCTCGCCCAGGGCTTCCGTGGGGTCCCGGGAATCATGGCGCCGATCACCATAGGTCGATTCCACGACCACATAGTCGGCCTCCTCCCCCGGCTCGGGATCGACCATGGTGGCGTCGCCATAACGGCCGAGATCACCGGAGAAGAGTATCTTCGTTCCGTTCCAGGTCACCTCGGCGGTCGCCGCCCCGAGGATGTGCCCCGCGCGGCGAAGGGTCAGTCTGGCTCCGCCCGGCAGCTCTACGGACGTATGGAACGGGGTCGAGACGAAGCGCTCCATCGCGCGTCCGGCGTCCTGCACGCCATAGAGCGGCAAGGCCGGCTTGTGCTTGCCGTAGCCGTAGCGGTTCGTCTGCTCGGCGTCCTTCTCCTGGATATGGCCGCTGTCGCGCAGGATGATCTCCGCCACATCCCGGGTGGCGGCGCTGGCCAGGATGGGCCCGCGGAATCCATCCTTGACCAGTTTCGGCAGGTAGCCGGAGTGGTCCAGGTGGGCGTGGGTCAGGATCACCGCGTCAATGCTGGAGGGCTTGACCGGGAGCGGGGCCCAGTTCTGCTCGCGCAGGGTCTTGAGGCCCTGGAACAGGCCGCAGTCGATCAGGATGCGGCGACCGTCGGCCTCGAGCAGGTGTTTTGATCCGGTGACGGCGCCGGCGCCGCCGAGACTGGTGAGACTGATCACAATGGAGATCCTTCCGGGGGTGAGACTTGCAGGATGCGGGGGTGGGCCTCGCCGCGGACGGCGGCCATCTCCCCTGGCGTCAGCACGCCGGCGGCGTCGCCGAGCAGATCCGCGCAGGCGACCGCGGCGTGGGCCCAGGTGCACCGGTTGGCGAACAGCATGCCGGGCGTGTCCAGGGTTCCCCCGCGACTGAGATAGCCCAGCGCCCGGGTCCGGCGGGGGCCGCCGTCGAGGCGCCGCAACAGGCCGAGCATCGGCTCGGGCCGCGTATGGGTGAGGATGAGGCGCGGCAGGCGCTCGGGGAAGATCTCCTCGAGTTCGGCGGTCGACGCCGTATGCCGCGCCTCGATTTCATCGCGCGGCGCCCGGAACCGTCCGGGCTCCAGCAGGGCCGTGACGCAGGTTCTGCGCCCGGTTCGCTCCAGTCGCGCGGCGGCGGCGATGGCCTCACGGGCCTGATAGGCGCCGATAGCCACGATCTGAATATCGGCCGCAGCGAGATCGCCGTGGATGACCGCGGCGCCACGCGCCCACAGGGCTTCGGCGGCGACGGGGTCGACAAGGCCAGGCACGATCCGCTTCGGAACGACAAGACAGGCGACCTCCCCTCGGCCGCCGTAGACGCCCCTGAGCGCCGCCACGGCGGTGTTGGCGTCGATCGGAAACAGAACCCGGGCGGTGTCGGACATCTCCCCTAGCAGGGCTTCGGCCAGGGTGGGGTCCTGGTGGGACTGTTCATTCTTGCCATTCTCCCAGGTATGGGAAGTGGCCAGGAGCGGCACGCTGAGCCATTGCGGCGGCGCGTCGATCTCCCGCTGTCGCCGCGCGAAGATGATCTCCTGGCGCAGGAGACCCAGCATCTTCACGGCGAAGGCCTCATAGCTGACGATCAGACTGAGGCCGCCCTTGTTGCCCAGGGCCGCGCCTGCCACCGCCTCCTCGTTCAGGGCCGTGATGACCGCGCCGTCCACCGCCTCCGGCAGTCCCGGCTCGGGGCGGTTCACCCGGTGACGCAGCCGTTCGAGGGTCCGTCCCATTCCGTTGCTGCGCAGTTCGTCCGGATTGCCGAGCCGGACCCGCAGCCCCGGATTGGCGTCGATGAACGGCACGAACCATTCGTCGATCGCCTGCATCGGCGACTGCGGTCCAGCCGACCAGGACGGGACCGGACGGGTCGGATCCGCCGGAGCTCGCCGGGCGGCCGGATGGCCGCTCTCGAGGGGACGGCGCTGCAGGTCGTGGGTCGCCAGAGCGCCGAGCGCGGCCTCGAGTTCCCCCGGGGGCACGAAGAGGGCGGCCGCCGCCGCATTGAAGGTGGCGCGCGCCGCCTCGTCCGTGCGCGGATTCCCCTCCAGCGGCAGATTGTGCGCCCGGTTGGTCCCGGCCCCGGGAAACCCGAAACCCTTCACGGTGCGGGCGATCACATATGGCAGGCGTGCGGGATAGAGGCGCTCCCGATCGGCGGTGAAACGCTTCAGTCGCTCCTCCGATTCCAGAATGGCCCAGGCCACGGCGGCCGGGTCGCGGCCGTCGATCGGGATCGGATCGAATCCGTTCAGACGCAGATGGCCATCAAGCCAGCACTCGCCGCCGTCCTGGGCGATCTCGGTGCGTTCCTCGATGCGGCGGCCATTGAGGATCATGATGGGGGTGACGAGGCCGCTGTCCTCCGCTCGCCACCAGCGCGGCGACCAATCAGAGCCCCGCTGTTCCTCGAAGGCGCCGTCGCTCAGAAAGGCGACGAGGCCCTCCCCGCGCAGCGGCATGTGGACATATTCGAGTTCGGCGAAGCCGAGGTAGCCGCCTTCGGAGACCGCACCCGCCGTTTCCGGGCCGGAGTGACTGCCGAGGGGAACCCCCGGGCGGCCATCCGGGCCGATAGCGTAGCTGTAGAAGTCGGACGCCAGCTGGGACAAGCTGGCCTCGGACCGATCGTATCGACCCTTCTGCCCCGGCGAAACGTCCCCGGTCAGGGCGTTGACCGCCTCCACGGCCGCGACGCAGTGGCCCTGGCCCATGATCCAGGAACGCGTTCCCCCGGACAGCGCATTGGCGAGCAGATAGCCGACGAAGGCGGGCGCCATGTTCAGCGAGCCGCCGGTGTGCCCCTCCGGAGACGCCTTGAAGGCCTCGGCCGGCAAGGCGGCGCCCGACAGGTCGACCCTACGGGCGTAGGTCATGTGGGCCACCATCCACATGGCGGCGCTGGCCAGCCGATCGGCCGCGGCCACCAGGCGATACACCGCCTCCTCGTCGGGCCAAGCGCCGCGCCGCACGAGGCGCTCGGCCGCCGCGGCCAGTCGCTCGACGGTCTCCGGGCTTCGCACAAACGCTCCGTAGCCGCCCCGCCATGTTTCCGCCCAGCGCATCGAATCCTCGCCTTCCGCAAGCGTTCCGGTCCTGATCCGGTCGCGCGTATGACGCCACTCGCCCGGAAAGCTTACGGCCCGGCCGATGATCGCGTCGGCTTGCCTGCGATCTGCCGGAGCGACATAGTGATTACCCCGCCCAACAAAAACGGATGATGAGATGTGCCTGTAGGCGCGAGCGTCACCTTACCTGATCCGGGCGATCTACCGGAAGTCGGCCGCGATGCGGGCGTCCTGCTGAGGCAGAAGCGAGGGCGTTTCATGCGATCCGCAGCTCCGCTCGGCCGCACCATCCGCGATGGTCGTCTTCCAGGGGGCGAATTCCACAAACGAGCAACAACCTTCGAACGACAGGGAAACACGGCATGCGACTGATAATTCCGCTACCCGGCAACGAAGTATTCGCGCGCCAGCTAGCCGAAGCCGGCGGGTGGGAGATGGGCGAGATCGAGACCCGGCGCTTTCCCGACGGCGAGAGCTATGTCCGCATCCTTTCCGACGTCGCGGACAAGATGGTCTGCCTCGTCTGCACGCTCGCGCGGCCCGATGACGGTTTCCTCCGCCTCGTCTTCGCCGCGGACGCCGCCCGCGCGCTCGGCGCGCGCGAAGTGACGCTGATCGCGCCCTACCTTTCCTATATGCGCCAGGACCGACGCTTCCAGGCTGGCGAGGCCATATCCTCCAAGACATTCGCGCGGCTTGTTTCCTCGACCTTCGATCGCCTCGTGACAGTCGATCCGCACCTGCACAGGTATCCAGCGCTGTCCGCGCTCTACACGATCGCCGCTCAGACGCTGCACGCCGCGCCTCTCCTTGCAGACTGGATCGCCGCAGAGGTCGGTGAGCCCTTGATCATCGGGCCAGACGAGGAGAGCGAGCAGTGGGTGTCTGAGATCGCCAGGCGCATCGGTGCCCCTTATGCGGTGCTGCGCAAGGTTCGGCACGGCGACCGCAACGTCGATGTCGAGGTTCCTGACCTCTCGCAATGGAGGGCCCGATATCCGGTCCTCGTCGACGATATCGCCTCGTCAGGGCACACCCTGATTGAAGCCGCTCGAAAACTGCCGCTTCAGGGCTTCCCGCGACCGGTCTGCGCGGTTGTCCACGGCGTGTTCGCTGAGGATTCCCATGAGCAACTGAAGGGGCTCACCGACCGGATCGTCTCAAGCGATTCCATTCCACACGACAGCAACGCCATAGGGCTTGCGCCGCTGATCGCTGCGGCGATCGCCGCTGAAGGCGCTCAGGAGGGCATCATTCGGCGCCGTCGCCCACCCGAACCCCTTGATGAAGTGGAGCGGGCGGGCGTCGACTCATTTCCGGCCAGCGACCCGCCGCCCTGGACGGGCGGCGTCGACTGACGGTCGTTCATCGGAGGCGGCGTCGCGCCGACGACGATCCTGGAGCCGCCGTCGGCTTTTCGGTGCGATCAGAACCAGGCCTTGATCCCGACGACCAGGCGGAAATCTTCGGGATCCTCGCCGCGCGCCTTGGCGTAATCGGCGGTGTCGCCCAGCGACCGGCTCCACTCGACCCCGACGTAGGGCGCGAACTCCTTGCGGATTTCGTAGCGCAGGCGAAGACCCGCCGTGACGGACGTCAGGCCCGAACCGATCTCCAGCTCGGGGATGTCGCTGGCCGAAAGGGCCACTTCGACCGCCGGCTGCAGGATCCACTTCTGGGTGATGCGCTGGTCGTATTCGGCCTCCACGCGGGCGGTCAGATCGCCCTCGGTCGACAGGAAGGCGGCGGCCCCCATCTCGAACCAGTAGGGGGCCACGCCCTGGACGCCGACGGTAAGGTGGGTGGTGTCCTCGCCGTCGGGGCGGAAGTCCTGACGCACGCCCGCCTGAACGTCCCAGAAGGGGGCGACGGCGCGGCTGTAGAGGGCCTGGACCTCGGCCTCGTGCAACCGGCCGCCGAACTCGCCCTCGCCCTCGGTCTTCCACCAGAAGCGGTTGATGTCGCCGCCGGTCCAGCCCTGGGCGTTCCAGCTGTAGGTTTCCTCGCCGTCGCCGAAGCTGGCCTCGATGGAGTCGATCAACACGGCGGTCGAGCGGATGTCGCCGTTCTCGACCAGCAGTTGCTTGCGCGACGCCGCCATGACGACCGGGTCGAACAACAGGTCCGCCGCATGGGCGGGCGCGGCGCGAGCCGCAGCCGGCGGCGGCGTCTCGACCATCCGCCCCCCGACAGCGTCCACGCTGGTCGGGATGTTGGGCGCGCCGCCCGCCATGGCCGACATGTCGTGCCCGGCGTGGGGGTCTGCTGCCGGCGGAACCGCGCTCATGTCGTGGCCCGCATGAGGATCGGAGACGCCGGGCTGAGCCGGAGATGTCTGCATGGCGCTCATGTCGTGACCCGCATGAGGATCGGCAGCGGGCGCCGTGGCCGGAGCCGTCTGCATCCCGCTCATATCATGGCCAGCGTGCGGGTCGGCTGCAGCCGCCGGGGCGGAGCTCATGTCGTGACCCGCATGAGGGTCGGCGGCGGGCGCCTGAGCCGAGGCCGGCGGCGTGGCGCGTCTGGGGGCGGCGGCACGCGGCTTGGGCTTGGACGCAGGAGTCGGGCGAGCTTGCGGCGGACGGGCGGGTGCAGCTTGGGCGCCGTGGCCCGCATGTCCCCCATGGCTCTGGGCGACGGCGGCGCCGGCGGCCAGCATCAGGGGCAGGACCGCGACAGCGGCGAACAGGGCGCGGCTCATCGGGCGGCTCCTTCCAGCGGACGAACCGTGACGACGTTGAACATCCCTGCATGCATGTGCATCAGCAGGTGACAGTGGAAGGCCCAGTCGCCCGGCGCATTGGCGGTCAGGTCGAAGGTGACCTTGCCCCCCGGCGCCACATTGACCGTGTGCTTCAGCGGCTGATAGCCGTCGTGACCGTTGACCAGCTCGAAGAAGTGGCCGTGCAGGTGGATCGGGTGGGCCATCATGGTGTCGTTGACCAGGGTGACGCGGACCCGCTCGTTCAGCTCGAAGCGGATCGGCTCGACCAGCTCCGAGAACTTGCGCCCGTCAAAGCCCCACATGAACCGTTCCATATTGCCGGTCAGATGGATTTCCATCGAACGCGACGGCGCGCGGGTGTCCGTATTCGGCGTCAGCGAGCGCAGGTCGGTATAGACCAGCACCCGGTGATCGACGTCCTGAAGGCCTTGCGGCCGCTCGCCCAGACGGTTGGCGGGCGCGGGCGCGATGGCGTCCACCCCGACGCCGACCGCCATGTCGGCGGGAGCGTTGTTGGGGTCGCGCATGCTCATGGCGCCGTGGTCCATCGGCGCGGCGGCTGCGGCCCCGGCGGCAGCGCCCCCCGCGGCTCCGTGCGCCGAATGATCCATCCCGGCCATCGAGCCGTGATCCATGCCCCCCATGCCCATATCGGCCATGGTCAGGTTCGGCACCTTGCGCAGCGGCGGCACCTCGGCCGTCATGCCCAGACGCGGGGCCAGGGTCGCACGGCCCATGCCCGAACGGTCGATGGCTTCGGACACGATGGTGTAGGCCCGGTCCTCGGTCGGGCGAACGATGACGTCATAGGTCTCGGCGACCGAGATCTGGAATTCGTCCACCTCGACCGGGCGGACGTGCTCGCCGTCGGCCTGCACCACGGTCATGGCCAGACCCGGAATGCGGACGTTGAAGATCGACATGGCCGAGGCGTTGATGACGCGCAGGCGCACCCGCTCGCCGGGCCGGAACAGGCCGGTCCAGTTCTCTTCGGGTCCGTGGCCGTTGACCAGATAGGTATAGGTCGTGCCGTTGACGTCGAGGATGTCGCGCGGGTCCATGCGCATCCCGCCCCACATCCGGCGCTCGGCCAGACTCATGCCGTCCGATCCGTCCAGCAGGCCCGCCAGGGTGGTCTTCTGCATGTTGAAGTAGCCGGGGCTCTTCTTCAGCTTGGCCAGGATTTCGTGCGGATGCATGAAGCTCCAGTCCGACAGGACCAGAACATGCTCGCGGTCATAGCCGACCGGATCGACGCCCGCCGGGTCGATGACGATGGGGCCGTAGTGGCCCATGGCCTCCTGCAGGCCCGAATGGCTGTGATACCAGTATGTGCCCGACTGCTTCAGCGGGAACTCATAGACAAAGGTCTCGCGCGGCTTGATGCCGGGGAAGCTGACGCCCGGCACGCCGTCCATCTGGAAGGGCAGCAACAGGCCGTGCCAGTGGATCGAGGTGTCCTCGTCCAGGGTATTGGTCACCGACAGGCGCACGTTCTGGCCCTCACGCATCCGCAGCAGGGGCGCAGGCAGCAGGCCGTTGATCATGAAGGCGTGGCCCGTGCGCCCGCCGACGGTGAAGCTGGCGTCTCCAACGGTCAGGTCGATGTTGGGTCCCGTCAGCGTCGGCAGATCGGCGCGCAGTCCCGGGGAACCCGTCTGGGCCCAGGCCGGCATCAGGCCGGAGAGGCCCAGTAGTCCGCCGCTAACGGCTGCGCCCCGCAACAGGGACCTGCGATCGAGAGCCATGCTCGACATATGATGGATCATCCTTCCTTGAACGCACTTCACGACCGACGACTTCGGCGTGAGCTTCACAGGGTATTACGCACCCGCACGCTCCATCCCTTGCGACAGGTCGCCACACAAGCGCTTGCGAAGTTCGCTTCAGAAGAATTCAAGGGGGTCATATGACGCCGGAGCACCCAGGCCCCAAACCCTTGCGGCGGCCCGCGTCAGGAGCGTCGCTGTCCCTTCTCGACGACGAACGCAGCCGCCTAGAGGCGCTTCAGGATCGCCTGCATCTGAGCGATCTCATCGTCCTGGGCCCGGATGATCCGATCGCACAGGGCGATAATCTCCGGATCGCGGATCGAGGCCTGCTCGCACATCAGAATCGCGCCGGAATGATGCGGGATCATGGACCGGAGGAACTCCTTGTCGCCCACCCCCGCCTGGGTCCGCATGCCGACAAAGGCGAGGACGAACACCGCCGCGGCGCCGCCGACGATCGCCAGATTCAGCTTTCGCGAGGGGTACATGGACCGCATGAACCAGAGCATGAGGATCGCCATGGGGGTGACCATCATGAGCGTCATGTAGACGTTGTTGAGGTTGAGGTAGAAATGATCCAGCGTGGCGATCATTGTATACATGACTAGATACATGACGATGAAATCGAGAACCAGCTCGATCCCGAACGACCGGTATTGACCCTTGTTCACGTCGCGTCTCCTACGTCCAGATTCGATTTCCCTGCACACGCAGCGCGTCAGGTCCCCCAGCTAACCCATACTAAAAATCATGGTTCCAGCCGTTGACCTTCCCATAAGGGTAAGGATTAGAACCGGCAGGCGTTCATTTTTGAAAGGTTCGCCCATGTCCGCCCATGTTCCCGGGACTTCCGATCTACAGGTGCTCCACATTCCCAAGATACGCTGCGGCGGCTGCGCCGCCGGCGTCGAGAAGGCCATCCACGCCGTGGACGCCTCCGCCGCCGTCAAGGCCGACATCGAGGCCCGCCGCGTCGAGGTGACGACTGCCGCCGACCGTCAAACCCTGCTGACCGCGCTGGACGCCGCCGGCTATCCGGCCGAGGCCGCCTGACCATGAACAAGCTCAAGCTTTCCGCCCTCGCCGCCGGCGTCGCCATCCTCGGCGGCGCGGGCTTCCTGCTGAACGGCCTGCCGACCGTGGCCCATGCCTCGGACATGACCGTCTACAAGAGCGATTCCTGCGGCTGCTGCGGCGGCTGGGTCGAGCATATGCGCAAGGCCGGCTATACGATCCGCGTCGTCCCCACTGACGACCTGGCGCCGGTGAAAGCCCGCCTGGGCGTGCCGGAAGCCCTCTGGAGCTGCCATACGGCCGTCGTCGACGGCAAGGTGATCGAGGGCCACGTCCCCGCCGCCGCCGTCAACGCCTTCCTGAAATCGCCCGGTGCCTCGCGCGGCATCGGCGTCGGCGGCATGCCGACCGGCTCGCCCGGCATGGAAGCCCCCGGCTACGCCCCCGAACGCTATGACGTCATGCGCTTCGACGCGGGCCAGCCCGCCCGCTTCATGACCTTCGAAGGCGCGACGCCCGTCCGCTAGCCCCCCTGCTCCGCTATGACAGATGGCCCCGCCGGCTAGCCGGCGGGGCCTTTTCGTATCTCCCATCGCGGACCAGACCATCGCCTGCGGCGCCCTCTCCAGGGGGAGCCTTTAGGGTTAGATGCAATTGAGCCATCGACCTCGACCAGGTGAAAGACGCGCTTGATCGCCCGCTCAACCGGAATGTCCGGCCTACTCAGGCCGGATCGCAGTCACTTCGGGTTCGCGACCGCGCACAGTCCCATCAAACTGGATGCCCTCGCCGACCTCGCGGATTTCGCCTTCGCCCGGCATCGTTTCGGTTGGTCGCGTGGAGCCAGAACGCGCCATAGGTAGATCTTCGTGGTCGGCGACGACCAGTAGGACGAAGCCCGAGCAGTAACAGCCGTCCAGGTCGTGGCCCCAGTCGCTTCGCGCATATGACCCGTAAAGAAGGACCTTGAGGATTCTACCCTTCTCCAGGGCTCTGCGCGGCATGTTGAAATCGCATCGTCGAACGTCTCCCGGATCACCTCGACCAGCACCTCCAGCAAGCATTCGGGCCGGAAACCGTCACGCGAAAGGGCGCGGCCACTTGCGTTCCAGCACTCGAGGGAACCACGGCTTTCGCACGGGCAGATCTCGCGCGGCCTGTAAAAAAATCGTGTCGGCGCCGAGGGGGGAGCTCGCCGCGCTGCGTAAGTCGAAATAGGGGGCCGCATTTCGGCCAAAAAATTAGCGGGAAAAAGCCTTTGGCCAACATCTCTTTCAGAAGCCAGCTCGTCACGTCTTCAGTCCTTTCGGGCCTGGTGATCGCCGCCGCCACATTGCCGGCCTTGCCTGCCGCCGCCCAGATCCAAACTCCGGCCGCTCCTCAATCGTCAGACGCTGCCGTTGAAATAGACACAATCGTCGTCACCGGCTCTCGTATCGCGCGCCAAGACTACAGCGCCAACAGCCCGATCGTGACCATGACCCAGGAAGACTTTAAGGCGACGGGGTCGGTCAATATCGAAAGTCTGATCAACGATCTTCCGCAGTTCACCGCTCTGGGCAACGCCGCGTCGAACAGTCCGAACCTGGCCGGCCAGGCGAACGTCCAGCTCCGCGGACTGGGCTCGACCCGCACCTTGGTGCTGCTGAATGGCCGCCGCATAGTTCCGTCCAACGCTTCGTCCGTCGTCGATCTCAATCTGCTGCCGACGCCGCTCATCTCCAGTATCGAGACGATTACTGGCGGCGCCTCTTCGACCTATGGATCGGACGCCGTCGGCGGCGTGCTCAACTTCCTGCTCGATGGAAACTTCGAAGGCCTGCAGTTCGACGCCCAGTATGGATCCTCGGACCGGGGCGACGCCTCGACCGAAGCGGTCAGCCTGACCCTGGGCGGCGACATCGCCGATGGCCGCGGACATGCGGTGTTGTCGGCCAGCTATTCAAACCGCGCCTCCGTCCTCAACGCCAGTCGCGCCTTTTCGCTGATCGGGGGCTTTGCCGGCACGTCGCCCTTAGGCTCGACCGTGTTCGACGCCACCAACCTGCCGACGGCCGCCGCTGTCAACGCCGCCGTCCCCGGCGCCGCCCGGGGCGACACTTTCGGCTTCAACAACAATGGGACCCTGTTCACCTATCGGGGCGCGCGCGACTACGTCAGCCCAGGCGGCGTCGATTACGAAGGCTTCCGCACGCCCGGTCCGCTCCAGCAGACGGACTTCGCCTACAGCACCGTCGACCGCAATTACATGATCATCCCGCAGAAGCGGTACAATGTGTATGCGGCGGCGGACTACGAGATCAACTCTGCGGTGGAGCTATACGCCGACTTCCTGTTCTCCCAGTACGAAGCCGGCAATCAGTTGGCCTCCAACCCGGCCACCGGACCGACCACCGGGTTCCGCATTCCATCGACCAACCCGTTCATTCCCGCCGAGCTGCGCAGCGTCCTGGACTCCCGCCCGAACCCGGCCGGAAGCTTCCGCCTCGACAAGCGCTTCAACGAACTCGGCCCGCGACGCCAGTCCGAGGACTACAACGTCTATCAGATCAACACGGGCATACGCGGTGACCTCGTCGGCCTCCGCGACTGGACCTACGACGCCTATGTTTCCTATGGCCGAGTGAACAACGGCACCGTCTACACCGGCTACCTCGCTCGCTCGGCGCTGCAGCGGCTCCTGGACGCCCCCGACGGCGGGGCGTCGATCTGCGCCGGCGGTTTCAATCCCTTCGGCGTCAACCCAATGAGCGCGGCCTGCATCGCCTATGTCGGCCGGGTGGCCAAAAATGTGACCACGAACGACCAGAGCGTCGCTGAACTGAACCTGCAAGGCGGCCTGTTCACCCTGCCCGCCGGCGAGGTCCGCGCGGCCGTCGGCGCAGCCTACCGCGAGCAGAACTACAACTTTTCGCCCGATAACCTGCTGCTCAGCACATTCACCCTCAACGGCGTCACCGGGCCTGAGCTGGCCGGCAACTCCGGCCAGCCGCTATCGGGGTCGGATCAAGTGTCGGAGCTCTACGGCGAGGTCCTGATCCCGTTGCTTAGCAATCTGCCGTTTGTGCGCAGTCTGGAGACAAATCTCGGCTACCGCGTCTCGGACTACGAAACGATCGGAAGGGTCGGATCCTACAAGGCCGATCTCAGCTGGGAAGCGCTCAACGGGCTACGCTTCCGCGGCGGCGTTCAGCGCGCGGTCCGCGCGCCCTCTATCGGCGAGCTGTTCGCAGCGCAGAATCTGAGCTTCCCGTCGATCGGGGTGCCGGTTTCCTCGACCGGCGCGCGCCAGTTCTCCGGGGATCCCTGCGATATTCGCGGCGCGTATCGCACGCCGGGCGCGGCAAACGCCAATGCGGTGCGAACCCTGTGCCTGGCGCAGAATGTCCCGACTCAGGTGATCGATTCCTACACCTTCTCCAACTCTCAGGTCTCTGGGGTCACCGGGGGCAACCCGATGCTGGAGGAGGAGACCGCAGATTCCTTCACCGTGGGCGCCACCTGGCAGTCGCCGTTTGCGGCCCCGTGGCTCAGCCGGGTGTCCGGATCTATCGACTACTACGATATCACGATCGAGAAGGTGGTCGGCACGGTATCGACGACTGAACAACTGCGTCGCTGCTACAATCAGGACGGCGCGTCCAATCCGACCTACGATCCGAACAACATCTTCTGCCGCATGTTCAGCCGAGATCCGAACTCGGGACAGATCACCAATACCTTCGAGACCAACGCCAACCTCGGCACGCTGGAGACCAAGGGCATCGACTTCCAAGTCGATTGGCGAATCGACCTGGTCGATCTCGGCGCGCCGGATTGGGGAAGCCTGGCCCTGAACGTCACCGGCACGAAGCTCCTGAAATGGGAGCGGCAGGACATTCCGGGCGGCGCCTTCACGGATCGCAAAGGCACGATCTCAAACAGCTTCGGCCTGACCCTACCCGAGTGGAAGGTCCTTTCCACGCTGAACTGGAGTCAGGACCCGTGGAACGTCGGCCTGCGGTGGCGCTACCAAGGATCAGTCGAGAATTTCAACAACCGAAGCCAGGTTGTCGACGCCATCCACTACATCGACCTCAATGCCGGTTTCAAAGTGAACGAGGTCGTCTCGCTGCGGGCTGGCGTCAACAATCTGACAGACGAACAACCACCGGTCTATGCACCCGCGATCGCCGCCAACACCGATCCCTCGAGCTACGACCTGATCGGTCGCCGATATTACCTCGGACTGACCGCGCGCTTCTAGGTCCGCTGAAGGCGCCCCCTCGCCGCTGCAAGGCTAAGGGGGCGCCAGGACACTCAAACGATATCGGCCGGCGCAGACACCGGCGAAACAACAGATCAAGAGAAGAATACACGACATGAGAACGAATCTGATGGTGGCTATGGTCTCGGGCCTGAGCCTGTTCGCCGGGGCGGCCGCCGCCCACGACTTCTTCCTGGCGCCGGAGCGTTTCGTCGGGCCGATGGGACACCCGCTCATTGTCCACGCAACCTCGTCGTCGGACTTCCCTGCCCTCAACGTGGGTTCGCCCCGCAGCCGCGTCGCCGAGGTCCGGGCGGTGGTCGATGGTCGTCCGGCGGCCGTAACCGTCGGGGCCCAAGCCAAGTCCCTGCGCCTGGCGGTGTCCAGTGACGCCCAGGGGATGGCGACCGTGACGCTTCTGACGATCTGGGGCGAATCCACCTGGCGGCCTGACCAGGTCGACACCTATCTGGAGGAGCACCCCTTCAAGGCCGAGGATGTAGCGACAGTGCGCCGACTGCTGCCTGAAGGCGCGCCGCTTGAAGTGAGATCGCGCCGGCTGGCCAAGACGCTCGTCTGCTTCCAGACCTGCACCCCGACGGCGGGGGGAGCGACGGGGCTAGAGGTCGAGTTTCTCCCCGAGTTCGTGGCTGGCCAGAATAGTCCTGCGACCTTCCAACTGGTCAGAAATGGGCATCCAATACCGGCGCAACCCGTCACGATCAGGTTTGGACAGGACGAAAGGCGCGCGGTTCAAACCGACGCAGAGGGCCGGCTACGGATTCCGGACGGCGTAACCGGTCCTGTCATGTTGGTCGCCGCGACGCTGGATGCACCGACGGAGAGGGGTGGACGCTTCGTCACCAACAACGCGTCTTTGACCTTCGAGGCTGCAGTGGGTCGTGACGAAAGCGGCCGTTGACCCTGCGCCTTCAAAAGGGCCGAGCGCGAGTCAAAGATGGCGAAAACTGAAACCGTCCCGCGCCAAATATCTCGGCGCGAGCGACCTGCGTGTTTCGAAGCCGAGTGTCCGATACAGTAGGGGAAGGTGAAAACGACGTGCGATCGTGTCGTCACGAGTAGGTCCAGCATCATTGCTCCCTGCCTATGGGCTCGTTTCGTGACGCCGAAACTCAAGCTCCTTTCGCAACTATGTGGTTCCGCGAAAAGGCCGCGCGCCCCCAGAGGGCGCGCGGCGAGTTTTCAGCCTTTTCGGCGCCTGTTCGGCGCCTCGCGCGGCATGGAGGCGCCCGGCTACGCCCCCGAACCTACGGCGTCATGCGCTTCGGCAGCGGCGCCCCCGCCCCTTTCATGACCTTCGAAGGCGCGAACCCGGTTCGTCGCTAACAAGGCAAAGGCCCCGCCGATTGTGCGGCGGAGCCTCTCTTTATGCCTGGTCGGGACGCAGAACGGCCTCGACATCGGCCTGCGCCGATCCCCGCCTCGTCGGGATGATCGGCCTATTCGGGCCGGATCGCGGTCACTTCGGATTCGCGACCGCGCACGGTCACGTCGAACTGGACGCGCTCGCCGACCTTGGCCTTCTCCATCACGGCCGGGGCCGCCTTGAAGCTCATGGTCATGGCGGGCCAGTCGACGCCCGGGATCGGACCGTGATCGATCGTGACCGAGCCCGTCGTCGCATCGACCTTGGTGATCACGCCCGTTCCGACGCCCGACTTGACGGTTTCGGCCGGCGCCATGGGCGTGGCGGCCATGTCGCCGGCGGTCGCCGGAGCGGCGGCCGGCGCCTCGACCGGCGCGGGTTCCGTTTTCTGGTTGCAGGCTGCGAGGCTGACGGCCAGGCCGGCCGAGAGAATGAGGGCGTGTTTCATTTGGGTTCTCCAGGGTTGAACGTGGGGGATGGAAGCTTTCGACGGCGAAGCAGGAGGTATCCGGCCGGGATCACCAGCATGGACAGCAGGGGCGCGGTCAGCATGCCGCCGATGACCGGCGCGGCGATGCGGCTCATGATTTCCGATCCGGCGCCGTGACCGATCAGGATCGGCAACAGGCCGGCGATGATGACGGCGACCGTCATGGCCTTGGGTCTCACCCGAAGCAAGGCTCCCTCCCGGACCGCCGCCTCCACCTGATTGCGATCGGGGCTCGGCCCCCGATCCCTCAGCGCCTGCTTGAGGTAGATCAGCATGACCACGCCGAACTCGGCAGAAAGGCCGGCCAGGGCGATGAAGCCGACGCCGGTCGCCACCGACTGGTGATAGCCCAGCAGGTAGAGCATCCAGATTCCGCCGGTCAGGGCGAAGGGCAAGGAGGCCATGATCAGCAGCGCCTCGTCGAAACGACCGAAGGTCAGATACAGCAGGATGAAGATGATCACGAGCGTGGCAGGGGCCACGATCTTGAGGCGGTTCGCCGCCCGCTCCAGATATTCGTACTGTCCCGAATAGGCGATTGTGACACCCGGGTTCAGACGCACGTCCCGGGCCACAGCTCTTTTCAGATCGGCGACGACGGAGGCCAGGTCGCGCCCCCGCACATCGACATAGACCCAGGTCGAGGGGCGGCCGTTCTCGGACTTCAGCATGGGCGGTCCGTCGGCGATCTCGAGTTTCGCCACTGTGCCCAGGGTGATCTGCTGGCCTGACGGCGTCAGGATCGGCAGCGCTCTCAGTTGCTCGAGATCGTCGCGCAGTTCGCGCGGGTAGCGCACATTGATCGGATAGCGGGCCAGGCCTTCGACCGTCTGGCCGATCGTCTCGCCGCCGATGGCGCCGGACACGATCGACTGAACGTCGGCGATGTTCAGCCCGTATCGGCCCGCCGCCTGCCGATCGATGTCGACATCGACATAGCGCCCGCCGGTCAGACGCTCGGCCAGGGCCGAAGTCACCCCCGGCACGGTCTGGGCGACCTTCGCCACCTCGCCGCCGATATGGTCGATCTCGGCAAGGTCGGCCCCGGAGACCTTGACCCCGATCGGGCTCTTGATCCCGGTCGCCAGCATGTCGATGCGGTTGCGGATCGGAGACACCCAGAGATTGGCCAGGCCCGGCGCCCGCACGACGCGGTCCAGCTCCTCGACCAGTTTCTCCGGCGTCATGCCCGGCCGCCACTGATCGCGCGGCTTGAACTGGATCGTGGTCTCGAACATCTCCAGCGGCGCAGCATCAGTCGCCGTCTCGGCCCGCCCCGCCTTGCCGAACACGGTCGCGACCTCGGGCACGGAACGGATCATCCGGTCCGTCTGCTGCAAAAGTTCGGCGGCCTTGGCGGTCGACAGGCCCGGCAGGGCCGAGGGCATATACAGCAGGTCGCCCTCGTCCATGGGGGGCATGAACTCCCCGCCCAGCTGGCTCAGGGGCCAGGCGGTGGTGGCGAAGGCCAGGGCCGCGATGGCCAGGGTGGTCCTCGGCCGCTTCAGAACCCAGTCCAGCGGATGACGATAGGCGCGCGTCAGTCCGCGATTGATCGGATTGCTCTGCTCGGCGGGTATTCGCCCCCGGATCAGATAGCCCATCAGCACGGGAACCAGGGTGATCGACAGAATGGCGGCCGCCGCCATGGCGTAGCTCTTGGTGAAGGCCAGCGGCGCGAACAGCCGCCCCTCCTGCGCCTGCAGCGTAAAGACCGGCACGAAGGACAGGGTGATGATCACGAGGCTGAGGAACAGCGCCGGGCCGACCTCGGCCGCCGCCTCGGTGATGACGGTCCAGCGCGTCTCTCCGGCCAGCTTCTCGCCAGGATGATCCTGCTCCCATCGTTCGATATGTTTGTGGGCGTTCTCGATCATGACGATCGCCCCATCGACCATGGCCCCGATGGCGATGGCGATCCCGCCCAGCGACATGATGTTGGCGTTCACCCCCTGGGCATGCATCAGCAGAAAGGCCGCCAGCACCCCCAGCGGCAGGGTCAGGATGGCGACGAGCGCTGAACGCGCGTGCCACAGGAACAGGCCGCAGACGAGCGCGACGATGATGAACTCCTCGATCAGCTTGTGGCTGAGGTTGGAAACGGCGCGGTCGATCAGTTGCGACCGGTCGTAGGTCGTGACGACCTCCACGCCCGGAGGCAGGCCGGCCTTCAGGGTGTGGAGCTTGTCGCGCACGGCCTTGATGGTCGCCCGCGCGTTCTCGCCCGAGCGCAGCACCACCACCCCGCCGGCCACCTCGCCCTCGCCGTTCAGTTCGGCGATGCTACGCCGCATCTCCGGGCCGATCTGGATGGTCGCCACGTCGCCCAAGGTCACGGGCGCGCCGCCGGCCGCGGTGCGGATCGGTATGGCGCGGAAGTCGTCCAGATTGGTCAGATAGCCGTTGGCCCGGACCATATATTCGGCCTCGGCCAACTCCAGCACCGAGCCGCCCGTCTCTCCATTGGCGCGCTGGACGGCCTCGACCGCCTGCTGGTGCATGACGCCGTAAGCGGCCAGTTTGATCGGGTCCAGGACGACCTGATACTGCCGCACCATGCCGCCGATGGCCGCGACCTCGGCCACCCCCGGCACGGTCTTGAGCTCATAGCGCAGGAACCAGTCCTGCAGGCTGCGAAGCTGCGCCAGGTCGTGACGCCCGCTCCGGTCGACCAGGGCGTATTCATAGATCCAGCCCACGCCCGTGGCGTCGGGGCCGAGCGCGGGGCGGGCGCTGTCGGGAAGTCTGGACTGGACCTGGCTGAGGTATTCCAGCACCCGCGACCGGGCCCAGTAAAGGTCGGTTCCGTCCTCGAACAAGACATAGACATAGCTGTCGCCGAAGAAGGAATAGCCGCGCACGGTCCTGGCGCCCGGCACCGACAGCATGGTGGTCGCCAGGGGATAGGTGACCTGGTTCTCGACGATCTGCGGAGCCTGGCCGGGGTAGCTGGTGCGGATGATGACCTGGACGTCCGACAGGTCCGGCAAGGCGTCGACCGAGGTGTTCCTGACCGCCCAGAGCCCCGCGACCAGCAGGGCCAGCGCCGCCATCAGGACGAAGACCCGCCCCTTGACCGAGGCTCTGATGACGCCCGCGATCATCGGCCCGGCTCCATCTTCGCCGTCCCATTTGCCGGGAGCGCGGCGCCGTCGATGGGCCGCGCCTCCACGCCCGACAGGCTGGCCTCGGAATCGATCAGGAACTGGCCGGAGGCGATGACCCGCTCTCCGACGCTCAGACCCGCCAGGATTTCCGTCTGGCCGCCGCCCTCTCGCCCGACCCGGACCTGGGCCGGCTGATAGCGCCCCTCGGGCAAGGCCAGCATGACAATGTCGCGCTGACCGGTGCGAATGACCGCCTCGGTCGGCACCAGAAGCGCAGGCGTGGTCGCCCCGCCGAAAACCACCCGGCCGAACATGCCCGGCCGCAGACGCCCGCCCCGGTTCGCCAATTCGATACGGCCCGTAAGGGTGCGGCTGTCGCCCGACACCTCCGGCAGCAGGGCGGTCAGGCGACCGGTGAAGCGTTCGGACGGGAAGGCCGACAGGGTCGCCTCCACGGACTGTCCGACCCGCAGCTGTCCGGCGAGGGCTTCGGGGATGGCGGCGTTGAGCCAGACGGTCGACAGGCCGCTGACCTCGGCCAGGGAGGCGCCTTGCGTCACGCTCATGCCGGGCCGGACCGCCAGGGTGCGGATCGCCCCTGCGACGGGGCTGGCGATGGTGATCGTGTCGCGCGGCCGCCCGCTGCGTTCGACCGAGGCGATCAGGCCGTCGGACATCCCCATCAGGACCAGCCGGCGCCGCGCGGCCTGGATCAGGGCGGCGTCGCCGGTGCGCCGCACCGCCAGATATTCCGTCTGCGCCCCGCCCCAACTGGGGACCAGCAGATCGACCAGGGGCGCGCCCGCAGCGACCACATCGCCGGGCGCGCGATCATAGACCCGCTGTACGAAGCCGTCGGCTCGCGACTGCACGATCGCCACATCCCGCTGATTGTAGTCGATCACGGCCGTGGCGTTCAGGTCGCCGCCCAGGGTTCCCATCCGCGCCGTCGCGAACCGAACCCCCAGGTTCTGGGTCAAGGCCGGATCGATACGCACGCCGCTGGACGCTGCGCCAGCCCCGCCCTCGTCGGCGTACTTGGCGACCAGGGGCATGTCCATGAAGGGCGACGGGCCCGGCTTGTCGAACTTTCGATCCGGATACATCGGGTCATAGTAGTAGAGGACCTTGCGGCCTCCTGCCTCGTCTGCGGCAGGAGCCCCCTCGCCGCCGGGGCCGCTGGATCGCTGACCGATCACCACGCCGGTCCCGACGCCGATCCCCACCAGCACCAGAGCGCCCAGGGCGACGCCGAGACGATTATAGCTGAACCCGCTCATCGGCCGCTCCCATAGGTCAGGGTGATTTCGGCGGCGTGGCGCATCACCGCCGCCTCCTTGTCCAGCGCGTCCAGCCGGGCGTTGGCCACGGCGGTGAAGGCCTGGACGATTTCGGAGATCCCGATCCGACCCGCGGCATAGGCGGCGGTCTCCAGGTCGGACTGTTGCATGACGGCCGGCAGGACGATGTCGCGCGCCCGGGTCCACTGATCGTGGTCCATGGCGTGTTGGGCCAGATCGCGCTGCAGGTCCGCCTCCAGTTGGCGGCGCGTCCCCTCACGTTCGGCGCTGACCCGCCGCGCGTCGGCGGACCGCGCTGCGATCAAAGGCTCCTGACGTTGTCGCTGAAACAGCGGCAGGCGCACGCTGGCGCCCACCGAGACCATGTCGCCGAACGCGGGGTCGCGGCGCTGATAGCTGGCCTCGACCGACCAGTCCGGACGCCGTCCGGCCCGGGCCAGGTCGAGTTCGGCCTTAGCCCGCCGGTCTTCGGCCTCGTAAGCCTTCAGCATGGGCAGGTCCTCGAGGCCCATGCGCAAGGCCGACGGGTCCGGCGCATCTGACGGCGGCGCGCCGTCCGTTGTGGGGGCCGGATCGCCGGTCCAGCGGGTCAATGCGGCGCGCGCGGCCTCCCTCTCGGCGACCAGCCGGCTGCGCCGATCGTCCAACGCCGCCTTCAACTGGATCGGCGCCAGGGCCATGGCCGGACGATCCGCCCCCGACGCCACCCCGGACGGCGCGGCGTCCCAAAGCGGTTGAAGCGTCGCCAGGACCTCGTCCACGGCGGCCAGCTTGCGACCCGAATAATAGAGATCGATCCAGGCCAGGCCCGCCGCGATCCGCACCTCGCGCAGCGCCGTGGCGTTGTCGGCCACCGCCACGCCGATGGCGGCCTCGGCCAGGCCGCGCTCGGCGCGACGGCGCGCCCGGCTGGGCAGCTCCTGCTCGACGCCGACCCGCAGGGCGGTGAAGTCGTCTTCACCGAACCGCCCGGCCATGGGCCCGGTCACGGGAAAGCCGTCCAGTCCGAATTTGAGGCTTGGATCGGGCAGCCGCCCGGCCGCGACCACGGCCGCACGGGCTGCATCGACGCCAAGGGCGCTGGCGCGCAGATCAGGCGCGTCCGACGCCGCGCGGGCCATGGCGGCCTCGAACGTCAGGGGCTCGGCCCGGGCCGCCGCAGCCCCTGACAGGCTGGCGGCGGCGAGCGCAAGCACGGTCGCCCTGGCCGCCGGTTTGAAACGGGGGAGCATGAAATCTTCCTTCGGAACAGCAGGCGTCGGCCGTGAACGGCGCGACGCAGGGGGCATGGCTTTCCATGGGCGTGACAGGACCCGCCGTGGGGCGCGGCCGATCAAACCAAGGGGCGGTTCAGCCCTGCTGTTGCGGAGGAGAAAATAGCGGCGCCGGCCCGGCCCCTTCCCGCGTGATGTTCAAATTCACGAAGGCGATCAATAGCGGCGCGACGGGGGGCGGGATCAGGACCAGTGGCGGCAAGGGCGCGGCTACGGCGGCGCAGCCCATCTTGGCGACGCACTCCGGCGTCATGTCCTTGCAGCAGTCGCCGGGATTTCCGGTCGTGTCGCCGGCCATGTCCATGGTCTCGGCGCAGTCCATCGCCTCCGCCCCGACCCCGGCGTTGTGAAACAGCTGGATCGGCATGGCATGAGCCGTCGACTGGCCGAAAAATCCGGCCAGGGCAAAGACGAGCAGAACTGTGCGGAGAAGGTTCCACATCACACGGTCAGGTTACACGCTTAGAGCATCAACAAGTCAAGATCGCTCTGGAAGCTCCAGTCGGCCGGGCCATGACGGGCCCGAACCGACCGGAGCGAGGGAAGTTTCTAGTGGACCATGAAGCGGGCGACCCCGCTCATAGCGTGGCCGTCGGCGCCCTCGGCCGACCAGGCCAGAACGTGATTGCCCTTTCCAAGCGCAGGCAGGGAGACTGTCGCCTTCGTGCCTGCCGCGGCCTGGACCGGAACGGCCGCCGGACGACCGCCGTCCGTCGCCAGCGTCAGGGACTTCAAGGTCATCGCATGGGGAAAGGTGATGCTGAAGGCCGTGGGCGCGCTCGAGGACATGGAGCCGTCGGCCGGCGAGGTCACCACGCCGGCTGAAGCAGGCGCAGCCATAACCATCGCGCCATGACCCGCGTGGGGATCGGCGGCCTGGGCGGAAGCGGCGCCGGCGGAAACCAGCATGGCGGCGGCGATCGCGAAGGGAATGAAGTTACGCATCTTGGTTGTCTTCCTTAGTTCGGGCTTAATTCGGAGAGTGGTCCATGCCGGACATGTCCGGCATGGACGACATATCGTGGCCCGGCATGTCATGGCCCGGCATGGGCGCAGATTGGGGCTTGGTTTGCGATGGGCTCACGTTCGGGGTCTGGGACGGACGTCCGCGCTCACGCGCAGGCGTAGCCTTGACGGGTTCGGCCGCCTTCTGAACGGCGGGCGTGGCCTGCCCCGTCGGTGCGGTCGCGGAGGCGACCTCCGTGGGGGCGACGGCCGGGACCGTTGGGGTCGCGGCCGGCCCGGCGACCGAAATCGCTTCCTTGGGTTGGGGCTGTTCGGCCGCTGGCTGACAGGCCGCCAATAGGCCTGTAGCCGCCAGCGCCGCGGCGATTTGAATCTTCATCATCTTCTCCAAAAAACTAGAACCAGGCCCTGATGCCGACCACCACTCGGGTGTCTTCGGCGCTTCGCCCTCGCGCTTCGGCGAAATCGCGCGTGTCGCCAAAGCTCCTGGTCCATTCGACCCCGACATAGGGCGCGAATTCGCGATGGATCTCATATCGCAGACGGGCGCCGACCTGCAGGGTGGACAGGCCTGACCCGATCCCCAGCTCCGGGATGTCCTCCGCAGAGAGGCTCACCTCGGCGCGAGGCTGAAGGATCAGCTTCTGGGTGATCCTCTGATCATATTCGGCCTCGGCGCGCGCCGTCAGTTCGCCCTTGTTGGACAGGAAGGCTGCGGCGTCGACCTCAAACCAGTAGGGCGCCAGGCCCTGGACCCCGACGACAAGGTCAGTCCGGTCGCCCTCGGGCCGATAGGTCTGCCGCAGACCGGTCTGGAAGTCGAAATAGGGGGTGAAGGCGCGGCTGTAGAGCGCCTGGAGCTCAGCCTCTTCGAGCTCTCCGCCGAACTCGCCCTCGCCTTCCGACTTCCACCAGAAGCGATGAATGTCCCCGCCGTACCAGCCCTGGGCGTCCCAGGCATAGCCCTCCTCGCCGTCGACGGACGTCGCCTCCAACTGGTCGATCATCACCGCGCCCACGCGAATGTCGCCGTTTTCAGCCAGCAGCACCCTGCGCGCCGCCGCCATGTCCCCGGCGCTGAAGATCTGGTCCGCCACATGGGGAGGGCCGTCCAGCGCGCCGGCTGGAGGCGGCGTCTGAGGCGGGCGTCCCGGATTGTCCGCGCCTGTCGGAACGTCCGGCGGCATGGCCATTCCGGCCATGCCGGCCATGTCATGTCCCGCATGAGGATCCGTCTGCCCCGCTGGAGCCGACGCCATGGGCATGGTCGACATGTCATGTCCCGCGTGAGGGTCCGTCTGCCCCGCTGGAGCAGGCGCCATCGGCATCATGGACATGTCATGTCCCGCCGTCGGCGGCGCAGGGTGGGCCTGCCCCATGGTCGACATGTCATGACCGGCGTGAGGCTCCGCCTGCCCCGCTGGAGCGGGCGCCATGGGCATGGTCGACATGTCATGTCCCGCCGTCGGCGGCGCGGGCTGGGCCTGTCCCATGGTCGACATGTCGTGACTGGCGTGGGGATCCGTCTGCCCCGCTGGAGCGGGCGCCATCGGCATCATGGACATGTCATGTCCCGCCGTCGCCGGCGCGGGCTGGGCCCGCCCCATAGTCGACATGTCGTGACCGGCGTGAGGATCCGCCTGCCCCGCTGGAGCGGGCGCCATTGGCATGGTCGACATGTCGTGGCCGGCGCCTGCGGCGCGGGCGGGTACGGTTCCCGGAGGGCAGGCCGAGACAGGAGACTGGCTCATCCCCGCGCGCCCCGTCGTCGTCGCTGCTGAACCCGTTGCGACGCATCCCTGCGTCGGAGGGGAAGCTTGGCGCGTCGGCGAGGTTGCGCCGTGTCCGGCATGGGTCTGCGCCAGGGCGGGCGTGGCCGCCAGGATCAGAGGAACCAGAGCAACGGAGACCCGGATCATGACGCCGCTCCTTCCATCGGACGAATGGTGACGACGTTGAACATGCCGGCGTGCATGTGCATCAGCAGATGGCAATGGAAGGCCCAGTCTCCCGGGTTGTCGGCCGTGAGGTCGAAACTGAGCTTGCCGCCGGGCGCCACATTGACGGTGTGCTTCAGGGGCTGGTGCCCGTCCGGCCCGCCCGTGACGAGCTCGAAGAAGTGCCCGTGCAGATGGATGGGGTGGGCCATCATGGTGTCGTTCACCAGGGTCACCCGTACACGTTCATTCCGTTCAAAACGGATCGGTTCGACGAGTTCGCTGAATTTTCGGCCGTCGAAGCCCCACATGAACCGCTCCATATTGCCGGTCAGGTGGATCTCCATGGAGCGGCTGGGCGCGCGTCGGTCCTTGTTGGGCGTCAGCGACACGAGGTCGGTATAGACCAGCACCCGGTGGTCGACCTTCTCCAGACCCTGCGGCCTTTCGCCGAGCCGGTTCGCCGGCATCGGCGATATGGTCTGGACTCCCACGCCCACCGCCATGTTGGGCGGCGCATTGGCGGGATCGCGCATGTTCATGGCGCCCATGGATCCGTGATCCATCGCGGCCATGGCCTCGCCAGCCGGGGCGGCGGCGCCGTGGTCCATCCCGGGCATGGCGCCGTGATCCATTCCGGTCATCGGCGCGGCGCCCATCCCCTCCATTCCGCCCATGCCGCCCATATCCATGCCGCCCATGTCCATACCCATGTCCTTCATGGTCAGGGTCGGCACCTCGCGCAGCGGCGGAACCTCGGCCGTCATGCCCAGGCGCGGCGCCAGGGTCGCGCGCCCCATGCCCGAACGGTCAATGGCCTCGGAGACGATGGTGTAGGCGCGGTCCTCAAGCGGGCGGACGATGACGTCATAGGTCTCGGCCACCGAGATCTGGAACTCGTCGGTCTCGACCGGGCGGACATTCTCGCCGTCGGCCTGGACCACGGTCATGGCCAGACCCGGGATACGGACGTTGAAGATCGACATGGCCGAGGCGTTGATGACGCGCAGGCGCACCCGCTCGCCGGGCCGGAACAGGCCGGTCCAATTCTCCTGCGGGCCGTGGCCGTTGATCAGATAGGTATAGGTCGTGCCGTTGACGTCGAGGACGTCGCGGGGGTCCATCCGCATGGCTCCCCACATCCGGCGCTCGGAGAGGCTCATGCCGTCCGATCCGTCCAGCAGACCCGCCAGGGTCGTCCGGTGGCGATTGAAATAGCCCGGGCTCTTCTTCAGCTTGGCCAGGATTTCATGCGGATGCATGAAGCTCCAGTCCGACAGGACCAGGACGTGTTCACGGTCATAGCCGACCGGATCGACGCCCGCCGGATCGATGACGATGGGACCGTAGTGGCCCAAGGCCTCCTGCAAACCCGAATGGCTGTGATACCAGAAGGTCCCTGACTGACGGACCGGAAACTCATAGACGAAGGTTTCGCGCGGCTTGATGCCGGGGAAGCTGACGCCCGGCACGCCATCCATCTGGAACGGCAAGAGGATGCCGTGCCAATGTATCGACGTCTCCTCGTCCAACTGGTTCGACACCGCAAGGCGAACATTCTGTCCCTCGCGCAGGCGAAGCAGCGGCGCCGGGAGCTGACCGTTTATCGTTGTCGCGGCGGCCGTCCGGCCGTTCACGGTGAACGGCGACTGTCCGACCGTAAGATCAATGCTGGCCCCCGTGAGCGTCGGGTAATCCGCGCGCAAGCCGGGAGAGCCCGTCTGGGCCCAGGCCGGTAAAAGGCCCTGCAAGCTCAATACGCCGCCGCCGACAACAGCGCCGCGCAGCAGGCTTCGACGATCCAGCGTCATGGCATAGTCCTCACGGCCGGTCCGTTCGGGAAGCGAACCGGGCTCTCTAAAAGGGATACGCACGCGGGACCTCCCTTCCCTCGGAAGCCTGATGCAGCAAAATCCGTGACGCCTCTTGGGTTCCGAAGGGATAGGCCTATCAGGTTTCGAGGCGCAGCAGCTGCGACAGCTTCTGGCGCGCCCGCGCCACCCGCATCTCGACCGCCTTGACCGACAGCCCGAGGATTTCGGCGGCTTCGCCATGGGACCGCTCCTCAATGGCCGTCAGCAACAGCGGCTCTTTCAGCTTCGGCGGCAATGTGGCGATTGCGGCATGCAGACGCTGCGCCTGCTCGGCGGCTTCATAGCGGTCCTCCGTGCCGGCCACCTCGTCCGCCACGGCCAGGGCCTCCGAGGACTGGAGATCGGCGCCGCCCATGAACAACCGGCGGATGTTGCGGCGACGGCTCCAGTCCCGGCATTTGTTGATGGCGATGGTCCGCAGCCAGGCCTCGAAGGATCGTTCCGGATCATAGCGGCGGATGGCCAGCCAGGCCGCGGCATAGGCTTCCTGCACCAGATCATAGGTTTCATCGGCGTCGCCGACGTAGCGGCGGACGAACCGATAGAGACCCGTCTTGGTTTCTCCCACGAGGGTTTCGAACGCCACGACGTCGCCGTGGGCCGCTTTCGTCTGCAGGGCTTGGCGGTCCGGCACGGATGCTATTGCGTGTCGGCGGTGAGCGCCTTGACAACGCTCCGGTCGAAGCGTTGAGCCTGAGCCTCGTTCATCACCGTCCGCATCTCGAAGATATGGGCGATGGTCGCCTGCTGCAGGGCCCCCATGGCGTCGTGGAAATGATCCACGGCCGGCTGGACCGTCCTGCTGTCGCCGTTGCTGACCCTGATGGCTTCGGCCAACTCGCGATTGGCCGCCTGGACGCGACCTTCCATCTGCACGCGCTGCCCGGCGAACCGGGTTTCGATCCCCTCGATCTTGGCCAGCTGCTGCGGCGACAGATCAAGATCCTCGTGGACGATCGCGTGCAGGGAGGGCGGGGCCTGCTTGTTGAGCACCCAGCTGGCGCCGGCCCATGCGCCCACGCCGCTCGCCGCCGCAGCCAGCGCGACCGTCACGGCGATGGATTTCCAGGCGATCGCCATCAACCCGCTTCCAGCCGCACCAGGGGCGATGTCGCCGCCACCGAGAAGATCGCCATCTCCGAGACGCTCGGCCGCGCGAATGTCGCCCCGAGACCGCCGTTGGCGACCCCGATCACCAGAGCCAGGGCCACTGCGGCCAGGCGAATCCGTTCGGTCGCCCGCTGGGCCTGGATCGCCTTCACGCGGCTCCAGACGTCCTCCTCGAGCCGATCGAGCGACACGCCGTCGCCGGGCGCGGAGCGCGCGAGCCAAATTCCGAGATCATCCATGATCGGTGCCTTTCGACGTTCTTACTGGGGATACGCATGACCCTGCGCTCATCCCTCACCTCGGGATCGAGCCGCTGCCTCACTGTGGCGCATTTTGAGGGGCGCAAGCCAGACCGTGCGTAGGAGAATTATAGCGGGTCTTCGCCGGGAGGGGCGAAAGCATGGTCATTGAAAGACTGGATACGGCCGTCATCGGCGGGTTCATGGCCGCCTCTCTATTCATCTCGTCACGCGCGCTCTGACCGATGGCGGCGCTCATTCCCTCATCTGGAAAGCATCCGTTTCCGGACGCCATCGCCCCGCTGACCAGCGTCCGGTTCTTCCTGGCGCTCGGCGTGGTCCTGTTCCACTACCAGTTGACCTGGACCCTCCCGCCCGAGGCCTCGGGCCTGTTGAATCGCGCGCGCCTGGGCGTCGACGTCTTCTTCATCCTCTCGGGCTTCATCCTGACCCACGTCTATCTGCAGGGCGACGCCGCACCCGATTTCCGGCGTTTCATCGTCGCGCGGTTCGCGCGCATCTACCCGGCCCACCTGTTCATCCTTCTGGCGATGCTGATCCTGGTGGCGGGAGCGGGCCTCGTCGGGGTCGCCCTGGAGGCGGGACGCTTCAACCTCCCCCACTTCCTGATGACGCTCTTTCTTGTCCAGGCCTGGTTTCCCTATCAGGACGCTGAGTGGAACGGCCCCTCCTGGTCCCTCTCGGCCGAATGGTTCGCCTATCTGATCTTTCCAGCCTACGCCTGGATCGCGCTGAGGCTGAGACGCCGTCCCTGGCTCATCATCGGCCTGGCCGTCCTCCTGTTTGTCGTTCTGGACGCGGTCTACCGGGCCGTCTTCGGCCCCGTCCTGCCCCGCGCCGAGGGCAGCATGGGCATCCTGCGCATCCTGCCGGAATTCCTCTACGGGATCGGCCTCTACTATCTCGGCCAGGGGTTTCGGGTTTCGCCGAGAGCCTCCCTCGCCCTGGCGGCGGGCTCCACAGGCCTGCTCCTGTTCGCCATGCAATATCCGCTCGACGATCGCCTCATCGTCCTGCTTGCGGGTCCCTTTCTCCTGGCGCTCGCCCTGCTCGCCAAGTCCGGCGCCCGGACCTTCCTGTCCGCCCCGGCCTGGCTGTTCGCGGGCGAAGCCTCCTTCGCCCTCTACATGGTCCACATCCCGGTTCTGATGGTCTGGCGAAACCTGGCTGAGAAGCTCCTCGGCCTGCCCTCCGACTACCGGATGGGCCTCTGGGAGCTCGCCCTGCTCCTGGCCCTATCGCTCGCCGTCGCGGCCTTCGTCCATGTGGCCGTGGAGCGGCCCGGTCGGCGCATCCTTCGTCGGCTTCTCGCCCGACGTCACCCCACGCCCCGGCCCGAGCCGGGACGTTTCGTTCAAAGCGACCAAGGAGAATCCCTTTGACCTATAGATCCATGATCATCGCCGTCGCCGCCCTCGCCGCTCCGGCGATGATCGCGGCGCCCGCGCTGGCGCAATCGACGCCCGCGCTGGCGCAGTCAACGGCTGAGGCCAAGGCCGTCGCCGTGCTGGACGGATACCGCGGCGCGCTCGAGGCGCTCAGCGCTTCGCGTGCAGAAACCTTCTTCTGGCCGGACGCCCAGGTCTTCGAGCAGGGCGGGGTCGAGGGATCCATCTCCCAGTACCTGTCCCACCACCTCGCTCCGGAACTCGAGGAATTCTCCAGCTTCACCTTTCAGGATCACGTGACGAAGGCGACGGTCGTCGGCGACATCGCCTATGCGACCGAGACCTATCGTTTCCGGATCGCGTTCAAGACGGCCGGCCGGGCTCCGGTTGAACGTCGCGGCGTCGCCACGAGCGTCCTGAGACTGCGTGACGGCGAATGGCGCATCGTCAGCTATCACTCCTCGACCCGGGCCCCGCGACCGGCGTCCTGACGACGTCCAAACCGCGCCCCAGACTGGCGCATCCCTGTTCCCAGCCTCGCCTTCAGAGCGGGGCTGGGAACAGCCTCGGCCAGCCCGACGTTGACCCCGAAGGATCAGATCCGTCGCGCTCTTGAAGGATGGGTTCGGCCGCTGGTCGAGACGCCCGTCAGGGGCCTGCGAAGGATCCATTTCGAGAGGAACTCGAATGCCCTCGCCAGACAAGACGGAATCCCGACCTCCATCGCCGATCCCGACCGTCGGGACTTCATCCACGTCGCCGCAGGCGCCATGGCCGTCGGACCCGTGGGCATGGCCCTCTGGCCCCTGATCAACTCCATGAACCCGGCGGCCGACACCCTGGCCCTCTCGTCGGTCGAGGTCGACTACGGCAAGGTCCAGCTCGGCCAGCAGATCGTGGTCAAATGGCGCGGAAAGCCGGTCTTCATCCGCCACCGCACCCCCAAGGAAATCGCCGAGGCGGTCGCCGACGACGACGCGCCCCTGCGCGACCCGGCCACGGACGCCAGCCGCCACAAACCGGGAAAGGCCGAATGGCTGATCCTGATCGGCGTCTGCACCCATCTGGGGTGTATTCCGACCTTCGGAACGGGCGACTACGGCGGCTGGTTCTGCCCGTGCCACGGCTCCCACTACGACACAGCCGGCCGCATCCGGAAGGGCCCGGCGCCCAAGAACCTCTACCTGCTGGACTACGCCTTCCTGAACGAGACCCGGGTCAGGCTCGGCTAGGAAAGACCCTCCCCCGCGCTGACGACGCAAGGGAGGGCTTCATCGCACCGGGGCGTCCGAAGCGACGCTGGCCGCGTCGAACGCCATGGCCTCACATCATCATCATGGCGGCGGGCGGCGCGAGCGTCCCCATCACCGCCACCAGCCCCAGAAGGAGAACCGCCAGGGCCGTCTCCAGCAAGAGACTGCGTCGCAGGGCCCTGATCGCCGACGGCTTCTGGCTCTCATCCTCCAGAGAACGATGAAGACAGGGCGTCAGGACAAAGCGATTTGACGCGGCCAGGGCCAGCATGCCCACGAAGACCGTCAGTTTCGCGCTCAGCAGAAGGCCATAGGGCGTCGTCAGCAAGGCGCCCAGCCGATCGGGACCGACCAGGAACCAGGTGTTCACCAGACCCGTCGCGACCAGGAGGCCGACCGCTAGCGTGCCCATGCCGGCGAAGCCGTGCAGAGCGTCGTGGGTCAGTCGATCCCGCTCCGGATCTCCATGAGGAATGGCCAGGAACAGGCCCAAGGCGGCGAGCGCGCCCAGCCACATGGCTGCAGCAGCCGCGTGAATGATGTCCGCCCCGAGATGAACGAAGCCCGGGACGCCCTCGGTTGCGGCGCCGTGGCCGGTCCAGGCCAGACTGGCGCAAACCATCAGACCCAGAACCGTGAGGTCGATCCAGGTCGCCCGGCCAGGTCGGAGAACTAGAAGCAGCACGCCGGCCAGGGCTGCGACCAGCGCTCTCGCCACAAAGGCGCGACCGATCTCCATGTCGAACGCCATATAGGCCAGAGACGCCGGTTTCAGCGCCTCCGCCATCGACCCCGCCATGACGGCCGTCTGCAGGACCAGAGCCGCAAGCGAGGCCGCCGCGGTCACCGCCGCTGCAATCAGCAGCGTCTTTCGCGGCCATCTTTCGACGGCCGCGTCCGACGTGGGCATCCTGAAGGCGAAGAACAGGGGCACGCCCAGCAGGAGCATGGCGCCCACATACTGGGCCAGCCTCAGAAGGACGACCGCGAACTCCAGCATGGCTCAGCGCACGATAAAGGTCGTGGAGCCCGTCATGCGGTGACCGTCGGGCGAGGCCACGCGCCAGTTGACCGTATAGGCGCCGGCCGCCAGAGCGGTTCGAGGCGCCCCGCTGAGGGTCTTGCCGTCCTTGGAGACCCGGGCCTGAACCGGAATGACGGTTCCCTGGGCGTTGGCGAGGTCAAATCCCGAGAAGGCCGGAGCCATGCGCTCGCTGAAGGTGAGGCTGATGGTGCGCGGCGCCGACACCGTGGCGCCGGTCGCCGGCGTGGCGCTGACAAGGCGGGCGTGGGCGTCGGCCTGGCCCGCGAACAGGGACAGCGCGGCGGCCGCGCCGGCCAGGGTTGCGATCTTGAAACGGTTCACGTGTTTCTCCTTGAGGAAACGCCCCTCTCTCATAGATACGCAAGCCTGCGGTCTTCCCCTCAAGACCGGCGGCGCCCGGCGCTTTCGCCGGCTGCCCCCTAAAGCCTGACCGCCCGCAGACGCAGCGCATTGGCGATGACGCTGACCGAGGACAGCGCCATGGCGAGGGCCGCCAGCGCCGGCGACAGCATCAGGCCGAAAACCGGATAGAGGACGCCGGCCGCCACAGGGATCCCCAGGGTGTTGTAGCCGAAGGCGAACACCAGATTCTGACGGATGTTGCCCATGACGGCCCGGGACAGATGCCGCGCCCGGACGATGCCCTGGAGATCGCCGCCCAGCAGGGTGACGCCCGCGCTCTCGATGGCCACGTCTGAACCGGCGCCCATGGCGACGCCGACGTCGGCGGCGGCCAGGGCCGGCGCATCATTGACGCCGTCTCCGGCCATGGCGACGACGCGCCCCTCGGCCCTGAGCTGCTGGACGACGGAAGCCTTGTCCTGCGGCAGCACCTCGGCCCGGACATCGTCGATGCCCAACCTCCGCGCCACGGCTTCAGCCGTCGTGCGATTGTCGCCTGTCATCATCACCAGCCTAAGGCCAGCGGCCTTCAGGTCGCGGATGGCGTCGGCGGTCGTGGCCTTCACCGGATCGGCGATGCCGAGAACGCCGGCCACAGCGCCGTCAATGGCCACGAAGATGGCCGTAGCGCCCTCCTCCCGCAAAACCTCTGCCGCCGCCTCGAGGGGGGCGACATCGATCCCGGCCTCCCTCAGGAAGCGGGCATTGCCCAGGAACAGACGACGGCGGTCGACCAGGCCGGTGACACCGCGCCCGACCGGGCTGTCGAACTCCGCAGCCTCGGAAAGCGTCAGGCCGCGATCGGCGGCGGCGCGCACGACGGCGTCGGCCAGGGGGTGTTCGCTGCCCCGCTCCAGGCTGGCGGACAGGCGAAGAAGCTCGACTTCGTCAAAGCCCTCGGCCGGTCGGATCGCCGTGACCGACGGTCGTCCCTCGGTCAGGGTGCCGGTCTTGTCGAGCACCAGGGTGTCCACCTTCTCGAACCGCTCCAGCGCCTCGGCGTTCTTGATGAGGACGCCGGCGCGCGCGCCACGCCCCACCCCCACCATGATCGAGATCGGCGTGGCGAGGCCCAGCGCACAGGGACAGGCGATGATGAGAACCGTCACCGATGCGACCAGGGCGTAGGACAGGCGCGGGTCGGGTCCGATCACGCCCCAGACCGCGGCGGCGACCACGGCGATGCCGATGACGGCCGGCACGAACCAGCTGGACACCAGGTCGGCCAGGCGCTGGATGGGCGCGCGGCTGCGCTGGGCCTGGGCCACCATCTGGACGATCTGGGCCAGAAGGGTGTCGGCGCCGACCTTGTCCGCGCGCATGAGGAAGGAGCCCGTCTTGTTCAACGAACCGGCGATGACCCTGGCCCCGGCCTCCTTGGTCACCGGCATGGATTCCCCGGTCACGAGGGATTCGTCGATGGCCACGCGCCCTTCGAGGATCTCGCCGTCGACCGGGATTTTTTCGCCCGGTCGAACGCGCAGCCGATCCCCGACCGCCACGAGGTCAAGCGTCACATCCTCGTCGGCGCCGTCGTCGCGAACACGACGGGCCGTCTTCGGCGTCAGGTCGAGCAAGGCCCGGATCGCGCCGGAGGTCTGTTCTCGCGCGCGCAACTCCAGGACCTGGCCGACCAGGACGAGCACGGTGATCACCGCCGCCGCTTCGAAATAGACGGGCGCGCTGCCGTCCATGCGCAGCATGGCCGAGGGAAACAGCCCCGGCGCCAGCACGGCGGCGACGCTGTAGATCCAGGCTGCGCCGACGCCGATGGCGATCAGGGTGAACATGTTGAGACGCCGGTTCAGGATAGACTTCCATCCCCGCTCGAAGAATGGCCAGCCGGCCCACAGGACCACAGGCGTCGCCAGCACGAACTGGATCCAGTTCGATGTCTGGCCCGAAACCCGGTCCGCGAGCCCGGTCAGGTGACCGCCCATCTCCAGCGCGACGACCGGCAGGGTCAGGACGGCGCCGACCCAGAGCCTGCGCGTGAAGTCCTTCAGTTCTTGATTGGGCGTAGCCTCGGCGGTGACCGTCTCGGGCTCCAGCGCCATGCCGCAGATCGGACAGGCGCCTGGTCCCACCTGACGCACCTCGGGATGCATGGGGCAGGTGTAGATCGTCCCGGGCGGCGCGGGCTTCGCCTCGGGCTTTTCGCCGAGGTATTGCCCCGGGTTCGCGACGAATTTCGTCCGACAACCCGCTGAACAGAAGACGTAGTCGTGGCCTTCGTGTTCTGCGCGATGCTGAGCGGAAGCTCGATCCACGGCCATGCCGCAGACCGGATCAATCGCCTTTTCGCCTTCATGCGGAGAGCCTTGGTGGGCATGGCTCTGGTGAGGGTCGTGGGCCGTCGGCATGGCGTCACTCCTGTCAGCGCCCGACCGGCCGAGAGTCCTGAATGGTTCAAGACGCGCCGGAAGCGTATGCTGGATGGTCTATCAAGACCGATGATGCAGTCGGAAACAAGCCTTGCTTCTGAACCAATCGGAACGCCGCCGAAGACCAGATGAGCGGCGCAACATGGATGGTGGCGGATGATCGCTGCTGCATCGACAGTCCGGCCAGGATTCAGGCGGCGTGCGCCGCCGTGCAGCAGGCTGGAAAATGAAGTCCCGGGCGATCGCCGCGACCACCAGGTCATGGGCGCCCGGGTCATGACTGCGATGACCGGAGACCTTCCCAACCCGAAGCCAGAACGGGTCTTCCGACCATGAAGTCCCGCGCCACAGGAGTTTCAGCGTGAATATCGGCCAAGCCTCTCGCGCCACGGGCGTGTCCGCCAAGATGATCCGCTACTACGAATCCACAGGACTGATCCGGCCGGCGGAGCGCACCGGAGCAACTATCGCGCCTTCGGCGATCGCGACATCAACGAGCTCCGGTTCATCCGCCGCGCCCGCACGCTCGGTTTTTCAATCGAAGACATCGTCATCCTGCTCTCCCTGTGGCGCGACCGGACGCGGCCCAGCCGGGAGGTCAGGGCCGTCGCCGAGCAGCGCCTCGCCGGCCTTCATGCCCGCATCGCCGAAATGCAGGCCATGGCTGACACCCTGGAGACCCTGGCGCGTTGTTGCGCAGGCGATGAGCGGCCGGATTGCCCCATCCTCGCCGACCTAGCTGCGGCGCGTGAAAACTGACGACCCGAGACGCCTGACATAGGGGCGCAGCACGGAGAACGGCCATGACCTACCGTGACATCATCGTCGATGCGACGCCGAGGGACGATCTCGTCCAGACCCTGGAACAGGCGCGCGATCTGGCCGCGAAGTTCGACGCTCGGCTGACGGCCCTGTGTTTCGCCTGGCCCCGGAGGTCAGCACTGAGGACGGCCGTGGCGAGTTCGCCCCTGTCAGTCCTAGAAGACACGCGAAGAATGGACGCCGCCCTCGCGGGCGCCCACGAGGCCTTTCTACAGGTGTTTGGCTCCGGCTCGAACGCCCCCGCATGGCTTTCCGGCATGGCGGAGCCGGCCCCCCTGCTGCGCCATCACCTGCTCGCCGCAGACCTGCTCGTCACCTCGTCGCCCCCGCCGATCGACTGTGCGCTTCCTCACGCCGGCGAACTCGCCATCCACGGCGGCGGCCCCGTCCTGCGTCTTGGACGCAAGGACGCGGACCTCAGTCTCGCCAATGCGGTCATCGGCTGGAAAGACGCCCCCCAGGCCAGACGCGCCCTTCATGACGCCCTGCCCTTGCTCCGGCGCGCCCGGGCCGTGACCGTGGTCGGCGTCGGCGACGAGGTCGAACAGGATCGACTTGCAGACGTCGCCCGGCATCTCGAGCGGCATGCTGTGGCGGCCGCAGTCAGCCACGTCCCGGCGACAGCAGGAACAGCGGTCGCCGCAGACCTTCTCGCCGAAGCCCGCCGCCTTTGGCGCCGACCTGATCGTCACGGGGGCCTTTGGCCGCGGGCCCTTGGCGCAACGCCTATGGGGCGGAATGACCAGCGGCCTTCAGGACGACGCCCACCTGTCCTGGCTGCTGTCGCACTAGAACAGTCCCGTGTCCGGTGCTCCGCCCTTCAGAATGCGCCGATATTCGCCCATTTTGAGAAGACCGCAGCGCGACCGCACCTCCCCCTCGATGGGAGCCAGGAGGCCCGCCGACATTCTTTCGGACGCGCACTCCAGCGCTAGGCACGGCCCCTCAAGATACTATACAGGGGTATTCTATGGCGCACACATCAACCAACAAGAAGAAGCTCGTCGCCCGCGTGCGGCGGATCGCCGGTCAACTGGGCGCGATCGAACGGGCCATCGAAAGCGACACCGACTGTTCGCAAGTCCTTCAACAGGTCGCCGCGGCACGCGGCGCCATGGGCGGGCTGCTGGAAGAGCTGATCGAGGACCACCTGCGCCATCACGTCGCCCACCCCGAACTGAGCGACGCCGAACGTCAGAACGGCGCTGAAGAACTGATCGCCATCATCCGCCGCTATTCCAGGTAGTCCACGCCCATGACCCTGTTCGATACCGAACACCTGACCCACGACCACCACTTCCTGAGCCGCGCCCATGACGAGAACGCGCGTCGAACCCTGTGGGTCGTCGGCCTGACCGCAGTGATGATGGTCGGCGAAATCATCGCCGGCGTGATCTACGGCTCGATGGCCCTGCTGGCCGACGGCTTCCATATGGCCACCCATGCGGGCGCCCTGGCCGTGGCGGCGGCCGCCTACGCCTACGCCAAACGTCATTCCGCCAACCGGCGGTTCAGTTTCGGGACCGGCAAGGTCGGCGATCTGGCCGGTTTCGCCTCGGCGCTGGTCCTCGGCATCGTGGCGCTGGGCATCGCCGGCGAGTCCGTCGCCCGGCTGCTCGACCCCCGCTCCGTCGCCTTCGGACAGGCCGCCCTGGTCGCCATCCTCGGCCTGGGGGTCAATCTGGCGAGCGCCCTGCTGCTGGCGGGCGGCGGTCATCACCATGGCCATCATGGTCATGGTCATGGCCACCATCACCATGAGGATCACGACCATCATGGCGCCCATGAGGGTCAGCCTCATGAAGGCGGACATCGCGACAACAATCTGCGCTCAGCCTATTTCCATGTCCTGGCTGACGCCCTGACGTCGGTTCTGGCGATCATCGCCCTGGTCGCCGGGCGCTACCTGGGCTGGGTCTGGCTCGACCCCGTGATGGGGATCGTCGGCGCCATTGTCATCGCCCGCTGGTCATGGAGCCTGATGCGCGACACGGCGGCCGTTCTGCTCGATACGACCGACCGCCACATCGAGGCCGAAGTGCGCGAATGCGTCGAGGGACCGGGCGACGTCCGCATCACCGATCTGCACGTCTGGCGCATCGGTCCAGAGGCCCATGCCGCCATCGTCAGCGTGACCGGCGGCGTCGACGGCGACACGGTTCGCGCCCGGCTCAGGCCGGTTCATGAACTCGGGCATCTGACCGTGGAATGCCGCTGAGGCGTCACCGCAGCCTACGGCCGAAGCCATCCCCGCCGAGCCAAACGAAGCGCATGCCTATCGTCATCGGCTGACCGGCAACAAATCGGCGTTCACCGCGCTTATGTGGAGGATGCGGCGACTTCCAGGGAGGTCGCCGCAAGTCCTCAGTGGCCGCGCGCTGCCGGAAAGGCGACCGGCAAAGGAGCCGGGCCATGCATTCGCCCCCGAATTCCAGGAACGACGTGCGGTCATCTGCGACCTCCGCAGAGGCTCTGAGCCCTATCCTCTCGCGCGTCCCGGCCGGCCAGACGTCCATCTGGCGATGCCCGCGTTGCCATGGAGCGCTCGCCTGCAGCAAGGCGACCCTCGATTGCAGGAGGTGCGGCCATGCCTATGGCCAGGTCGACGGCATCCCCGACCTGCGCGTACCGGGGGAAAGCTGGATCGATTTCGAAGAGGACCTGGCGACCGCTCGCGAGGTCGCGGCCCTGGACCTTCCGCTGGAGGATCTGGTTCGCGCGGTCTACGCTCGCCGTTCCGGGTGGGATGAAGACCTGATCGGGATGAGAACGCGTCAGGTCCTGGCGGCGCCCGAACGCCTCCATGGGGATATCTCGGGCTGGCTGGCCGAGGCCACCTCCCAGGATGTCTGGCTCGATCTGGGCTGCGGCCCGGGGATGCTCCTGGCGGCCGCTGCGGACATGAAGCGGCCCGGCTCCGGCATTGGCGTCGACGTCTCGATGACCTGGCTGGTTGTGGCCAGGCGCCTGATTCTGGCGCACGGAGGGAGGCCGATCCTGGCCGCCGGCCTTGGAGAGGCCCTGCCCCTGGCCGACGGAGCCCTATCGGGCGTCGTCTCGCTCGACGTGATCGAGCATGTCGATCGCCCCGACGCCTATCTTCGCGAGATCGACCGCGTGACCCGGCCGGGCGGACGCCTGGCGCTGAGCACGCCCAACCGCTTCAGCCTGGCGCCGGAACCCCATGTGATGGTGTGGGGCGTCGGCCTTCTGCCGCATCGCTACCAGGCTCGCTATGTCGCCTGGCGGAGCGGCAAATCCTATGTCTCCACCTGTCTCATGAGCAGCATCGGGCCTCGCCGGATATTGAAACGCTGCACGAACTTCGCAGCCAGGATCATCATCCCGCCCGTCCCGGAAGATGAGATCAGACGCTTTTCCCCCACCAAGGCCAGACTCGCCCGCCTCTACAACAGCCTTTCGGGCGAAGTGGCGTTGCGCGCGGTCTTCTTGCTGATCGGCCCCTTCTTCAGGATCACCGGCGTCAAGGCGTCAAGCCCGCCCGCCTGAGGCCGCCGGATCAGCCGGATCGACAGAAGGGGTCGAGGCGTTCAGCAGGCGCCGCAAGGCGAGGCGAAACGACGTCGCCAGTTGAGTCCGTGAGCGGCGATCAGGATCAGTCCCCCGAAGACGGTGACGCGCGTCCCCCAGGCGGCCGAGGGCGTTTCCGTTGCGCCCGCAAAAAGCAGGACCACGCCGAGCGTCGCCAGCCCGATCACGATCCTGGAAAGGCCGCGCCGCTCCCGGAGCAGGGTCCAGCCGGACAGGGCTGCGGCGGCGAAGGCCAGGGCCCAGTGCGCCCATGCCGTCTGCACCCAGGCGCCCGCCAGGGACAGGGCGCCGGCGGCGACGGACAGGACCAGGCAATGGACCAGGCACAGGCTGGACAGGAGAATGGACAGGGCGTCGCCCGTCCGTCCTCCGGCGCGCCCGCCGATCCCTGGCCTTGCGGCCCCCTGTTCCACCGTCGCCGTCATCTTCGGCCTAGAACCGGTAGGCCACGCCGAGGCGCAGATTACGGCCCGGCAGGGGCGCGATGTCCTTGAGGAAGGAGACGTGCTCGCGCGCCTCCTCGTTGGTCAGGTTCCGGGCCTCGGCGAAGACCGTCACATTGCGGTCCGCCAACGGCCTCCAGGCCCCCGAGAGATTCAGCAGGGTATAGCCGTCCGTCGGCATTTCCCCCTCGGCCACCTCGTCCTGCAGGCCGACCCGGCGCACCTCGACGGCGGCGTCGAACGGCTTTGACGTCCACGCCAGGCGGGCGGTCGCCGAATAGGGCGGGATCCGCGCCGCCGGTCCCAGGTCGGTGTCGGCCTTGACGTAGTCGGCGGCGCCTTCCAGCGACAGCTTGCGCGCGCCGCTCTCCCACAGGGCGTAGGCGCCTTCGGCCTCGAAACCATAGAAGTCCGCCCCGGTCTGGACGAACTGATAGATCGGGAAGAGCTCGCCCTCGGCGTCGAAACTCTCGCCCGTGGGCCGCTCGTCGATGAAGCCGTCGTATTTGGATCCGTACAGGTGGAGGTCCCCGCTGAAGCGGCCCTTGTCGTAGTGGGCCGTGGCCTCCAGGGTCGTCACCTTCTCGGAGTCCAGGTCGACATCCCCGGCCTCATAGGCGGCCGTGGCGACGTGCAGGCCGTTCGCGAACAGCTCGACCTCGCTGGGCGCCCGCTCGTTACGCGCCAGGCTCAGGCCGAGGAAGAGGCCCGGAGCCGGGCGCAGGAAGACCGCGCCGGACGCCGACCAGTTGTCAAACCGGCGCTCCACCTGATCCGCGGTTCCCAGCGGCGTGGCCGCCAGGGTGCGTCGATCGAACCGCAGACCGCCTTCGAAGCCGAGGCCGCCGCGGTCAAGGCGCTGGACGGTGTAGACGCCCGTCTCCTCGATATCGACCGAGGGGATATAGGCCTCGGCGCCGACCGCTTCGAAGGTGCGTGACAGGCCCTGGACGCCGACCGCACCGTTCCAGCCGTTCCGTTCGCGCTGGACCAGGTCAATCCGCACTTCCTGGCCGTCCGAGTTGAACACCGTGCCCGGCTCGCCCGGTCCTTCGAACTCGGTATGGGTGTATTCGGCATGGCCGTAGGCGCCGCGGATCGCCTTGAAAGGCCCCGCGTCGAACCGGTATTCGCCGCGCACGTCCTCGCGCGTCTGGTCGAGGTCTATGAAGACATCGGGTTCGGCGACGGTGCCGTATTCGCTCTGCGTGTCCTTGTAGGAGACGCCGATGAAGCCCTTGGAGCCGATGTAGGAGCCGCCGACGCCCCAGGTCGTCAGATCGGTATAGCTGTTGGCCTGGGTCCCGCCCGGTCCGCGCTCGACGCCTTCGGCTTCGGCCAGGCGGCGAGAGATCGCAGGCGACGGGATGTCATAGTCGTCGGTCTTGCGCCGCACGCCGTCGATGTTGAAGGCGAAGGGGCCCGCGCCGATGGTGACGCGGCCGAAGAGGCTGCGTCCGTCGTCGACGCTGGAGGCCTGGGTGGAGACCACGCCCGAAAGGCCGCCTTCCGGCAGTTCCGTCGGAACCCGGTCGTCGATGATGTTGACCACCCCGCCGATGGCGGAGCCGCCATAGACCAGGGTCGCCGGCCCGCGGATGATCTCGACCCGGCTGGCCTCGGCCGGATCCGTCGCCACGGCGTGGTCGGGCGAGATGGAACTGGCGTCGATCAGGCCGATGCCATTGCTCAGAACCTGGACCCGCGGACCGGACAGGCCGCGAATGACCGGGCGACTGGCGCCGGGCGCGAAGCTGGTCGACCGCAGGCCGGGCCGCCCGGCCAGAAGATCTCCCAGGGACGAGGCCGGCGCAACGGCCAGGGCCTCTTCGTCCAGCACGTCGGTGGCGATCACGGTGGCGCGGTGGCTGACGCCATAGGGCGCCGCCGTGACGATCACGTCCGCCACCTCGACGACCTCCTCCGGCGCCTTCTGGGCCTGGGCCTGGCTCTGGGCGGCGGCGGCCCCGGCCAGGCCGCTCCAGGCGGCGGCCGTCAGGAGGAGAAGACGCGGCGACCGGACGGGGGAAAGCGATACAGACATGGGGAACCTCGGACGGCGAAGACCGCGCCGCAACCTGTTATGAGATAACATCACGACCCGTCAAGACGCCTCGACCTTCGCCCTCCTTCCGGGCCGCCCGTCGACCATTCCGTTGCGACGGACTTGCGACTGAAAATCAGCCTGCTAAGGACGAAAGCGCCCCATCGTGAGCCCATCATGACCGCATCCCTTTCCAGCCGACTGCGTCGCCTCTGGCTGGACGTCCATCTCTGGATCGGCGTGGGGCTGTTGATCGCCATCATTCCGCTCTCGACCTCCGGCGCCATCCTGGTCTGGAAAGACGGGCTGGAGCGCCTCACTCACCCCGAACGCTATGCGGTCAGCGGTCCGGACGTCAGGCAGGCGCCGTCGATCTATGTCCAGGCCGCCGAGACCGCCTTCAAGGGCCAGGCCGACTTCACCCAGCTTCGCCTGCCGGAGAAGGCGGGAGACCCGGTCGTGGTGGTGGCTCGGCTGAAGGAAGAAGACGCATCCGGCGGCCGACTGCGCAATCTCAACGTCTGGATTGATCCCCCAACCGGCAAGGTTCTCGGTCTGGCCGACGTCTCTCGCGCCTTACCCCAATGGCTGCACCGACTGCACGGGTCTCTCTTCATTCCGAAAGTCGGCCCCAAGTTCGTCGGCGGGCTGGGCTGGGCCATGTTCGTCAGTTGCGCCACCGGCCTGTGGTTATGGTGGCCGCGAAACGGCGCCGTGCTGAAGGCCCTGCGCTGGCGCCGCGGTCCGTCCATGCTGTTCAACCTGCACCACATGATCGGTTTCTGGATCTGCCTGCCGCTGGCCGTCCTGTCCCTGACCCGTGTCTACATCTCCTTCCCCCAGACCAGCCGCGCCCTGTTCGGGGTCCACCAAGCCGAAGCCGGATCCTCCGCGCCGCAGGGCGACCGCTTCGCCCCGCCGATCCCCCATCCCAGTCTTGAGATCGACGCCGTGCTCCGAAGCGCCCAAGCCTCGACGGCGGGGGCCCGGATCATCAGCATCAGCGCGCCGATCATAGGAAATGAGCCCTCCTGGCGCATTCAGATCGCCCCGCCGGGACAACCAGCTCCCACAAGCCTGCAGATCGTCGACGCCTCCGGCCAGATCAAGCCTGGCCAAGGTCCGACGGGCGGTGGTGATCCCCTCTCCCGCTGGATGCGCAACATCCACGACGGCGGCGACACCGGCCTGATCTGGCAGACCATCATCGTCCTGGGCGGCGTCTCCCCGGTGATCCTGTCGATCACGGGCCTGATCATGTGGCTTCGTCGGCGGGCCATGGCCCGCCGACGGGCCGAAGCGTGACGATGGCCGCGCCGCCCTCCGCCCCAGCGACCATCAGTCCGTTGCGCGGGATACGATTTTCCCCTAACGGAATTTGATCTGGGAATTTTCAACTTGCCGCGACTGATCCGCCTCCTTTGCATCTATCTCGGCGTGACCATCATGGTCGCGGTGCAGATGCATGGGGTGCTCAACAACCAGCACCGCGTCCAACACGGCACACAGTTCCCCGGCGTGTCCTATGAGGCCATGGCGGACGTGGCCCACGACCACGATCATCACCCCGATCAGGTCCAGGCCGGTGAAACGCCGGGAAGCGACGCGTCTCTCGACGCCGCCGATAATGGCCAGGACGCCCCCTATAATCATCACCACAACGGCGGCGGCGATATCCACCTCGCCTTGACCAGCCCGGCGCATCCCGCCGGATCCGGCCTCATGGCCGCCGTCGACCTGGGGCCTTCGCGTCACGCCCTGCCGCCCGGCCTCACCGGCGACGGCCCTTCACGCCCTCCAAGACACGCGCGCCTGATCGCCTGATCCTGCGCGGCCGCTCGGCCGCGCGCGCCCCTGTTCTGGAGACTATCCTTGAGACATCCCATGTCCGGCCCCGCCGGATCGTGGGCGCGTCGTGCGGCCGTTTCGGCCCTCGCGCTCACACTCGCGGCGGCCTGGCCGCCCGTCGAGGCGCTCGCCCAGGCGACGCCCGCGACCGCCCCTGCCCGCCCC
>NZ_JACARP010000092.1:0-850 GCF_013386595.1 Brevundimonas sp. P7753
GCTTGCGCCGATGCGGACGACGATGCAGCGCCCGCGTGCCCGGACAAGACAGAAAGACGGCGGCCTCCGGGAGGCCGCCGTCGATCATCGCCCCTGCGGCGTAGGAACAAGGAAGCGCGACCTTAGACCAGCCCGGCCAGGCTGAGCAGCGACGGCGCGCCGCCCGGCAGCGTCCTATAGCCCACCGCCGCGTGGCCGAGGCAGAAGGCGCCCCGGGCCACCGGCCGGCCGCAGAGGGAGAAGCCCGGATGGGCCGGATCGCCGTATGGCCATCGGCACTGGCCCCGCGTCACGGTGAGGATGGTCATGCCCCACGACGGCAGGTCGGGCCTGCGGTCGGCCGGGACCGATGGGCGGCCCGTTGCCCGCTTGACCGGCTTGGCCACAGGTCTCTCGACACGCCTCCGGGGCGTCTGAGATCCGAAGCCCGCGGGCGCCCTCCCCGGCCTTCCGGCCGACAGGCCGAGCCGGTGCACCTTTCCCAGCACCGCACTGCGGCTGATCCCGTTCTGCAGTTCGCGGGCGATCTCGTCGGCGGTCCGGCCCTCAAGCCAGAGCGTCTTGAGGCGATCGACGCGCTCGTCGGTCCAGGCGGATTTGGTCATGGCGCAACTCCGAAGCCAGCAGGTCCGCCCGCCTCCGCCCTTCCTCCCGCCTCCCGCTGTCCCCTTCCCGGCGCCCCCGGCGCAGCGCGGAAGCGGCCCGGATCCAGGGACCCGGGCCGCCGTCCACTCTGTTATCGCGAAGGTTCCCCTTCCGATGTCGCCCGCGCCGGACAGGGCGCGGGCGAGGTTTCAGAAGGGGATGTCGTCGTTGAGGTCGTAGCCGCCGGCCGGCTCCTCAACCTGCC
>NZ_JACARP010000093.1:0-1074 GCF_013386595.1 Brevundimonas sp. P7753
GGGAGGGAGAGGCGTCGCGTTCTTGCTAAGCCGCGTGCATGGCCTTGCGCATGCGCCAGAAGCGCAGGGTGCGCTGGGCGGCCTCGTTGGTCAGGTCGTTGTACATGCCGGCATAGGCGCGGGCCTTGCCCATGGCGTCGCCGTCGGTGTTCAGCAGGACCACGGCATAGGTCAGGAACAGGGCGCGATCCAGGTCGGCGGCCTTGCAGACCACGGCCAGGGCGTCGAGCTCGCGCCGGTCGATGATCTGGCGGGCGGTGTGGAAGTCGATGTCGGCCAGTTGCGACAGGGCGATCAGGAAGGAGGTCCGGCTGCCCGAGCGCAGGAAGCGGGCGAGCACCGGCGGGGTCAGCTGACCGGCCACGCTGAGCTCCTGGACGTAGGCCAGACTCTCGGCGTAGTCGGGCGGCAGGGCGCCGTCGTCGGTGGCGACGCGGGTGCGCCCGGCGGCCAGGGCGCTTTCCAGCAGGGCCGGGTCCATGCGGGCGTTCTGTTCCAGAATGCGCTGGCGCAGGCGGGCCTCGACCTCGAAATACATCTCGTTCAGCAGGTCGGGCGGCAGGCTGGCGCGCTCGACGGTCGGGGCGTGCAGGGCCGGATTGACGCGGGCGCGTTCGACGGCGGTCTCGCAGGCGGCGCGCGACAGCTGGGCGCCGTCGNNGCATATGGCCCTGACCACGCGATTGGATGACCTGGATCAGGTCGGCCTCGGTCAGCACCGGAGAGGCGCGCAGGACCGGGTGGGCCACGTCCTCGGCCTCGTCGTTGGCGAGGCGGCGGATCAGCTGGCGCGGGGCGTCGGGCGCGGCGGCGAAGCGTTCGGCCAGTTCGGCGCGGACGGCCAGCTCCATGGCGTCGGTCAGGTCGCTGAGCACCGAGCCGTAGAGGGCGGTCTCGGCCTCGCTGCGTTCCGGGTCGCCGAAGAAGTGGTCGGTCAGCTCGCGCAGCAGGGCGCGGCGCTTCTCGCTGGAGGTCTCCTGCGCCAGGGCGATCAGGTCGGGCAGACGCGAAGCGGCGTCGGACTCCGAGAGGGCGTCAGGCTCCGAGAGGGAGGCTGGGGGAGGGGCGGCGCCG
>NZ_JACARP010000094.1:0-20229 GCF_013386595.1 Brevundimonas sp. P7753
GGCCCGCGCGGTCGGGCCGGCGACGGGGGCGAACATGGGCATGGCCTTGCCGCCCCGACCGCGCGGGCCGTCCTGGACGAAGGGCGCGGCCATCTCCTGCATGCCTGGATTCTGGCCTGCGCTCTGGCCGGGGACGTGGACGGGCTTGGGCGACGGTGTCGAGGGAGAACGAGCCATGAACGTCAAGGTAGTGCGCGCGGGCGCGGGACGCCATAGGGCGGCGATTGTGGCGGCGGAGGCGGGACGGCGGGCTGCGCGCCCTGATGTGGCTCGAACGATGCCGCAATCACGCCGAATAGCGTCACAATACGGGCAATATTTGGCTAACAATCGCCTTAAATGGACGAATTGTGGTTCAAAGTCGGTTCATTGGCGTCAAAATTGACGCGCTTTTTCACAGAACGTCGCTTTATAGCAATATTTTGGTTGCCTCATTGTGTTCGTGTGCCTAGCCCTCGATCAACCAAGAAACGTAGAGTCGAACATTGGTATCCGAAACAACGTTCTCGTAACGTTGTGTCAGTTGTTCAATATTCACAGGTACACAGAGGCATATGAGCACTCGTAAAGACTACCTGCTGGGCACGACGATGGTGGCTGGCGCCGCTGCTTTGTCGTTGACCCTGCTCGCTCCGGGAGCCGCGTTCGCTCAGGACGCAACCAATACCCAGGAAGCTGCATCGACGATCGATGAAGTCGTCGTCGTCGGCTCGCGCATTCGTCGCGACAATTTCAACGCTCCGTCGCCGACCCAGGTCGTGACGCGTGAAGAAGCGACCCTGCAAGGTTTCGCCTCGACCACGGAAGCCCTGCAAAGCACGGGCGTCACCGGCGGCACGGCGCAGATCAACAGCTCCTACGGCGGCTACGTCACCGACGGCGGCCCCGGCGCCAATACCATCGGCCTGCGCGGCATGGGCCCGAGCCGCACCCTGGTGCTGCTGAACGGCCGTCGCGTCTCGCCGGCCGGCTCGCGCGGTTCGGTCGGCTCGGCCGACCTGAACGTGCTGCCGACCGCCATGATCGACCGCGTCGAAGTCCTGCGCGACGGCGCTTCGTCGGTGTACGGCTCGGACGCCGTGGCCGGCGTGGTCAACATCCAGACCCGCAAGAACTTTGAAGGCCTGTCGCTGGAAGCCCAGCGCAACGAGCCCCTGGAAGCCAACGGCGCCGGCGGTTCGACCCGCTTCTCGCTGACGGCCGGCGCACGCGGCGACCGCTGGCGGGCCGCCGGTTCGATCGAGCGCTATGAGCGCGACGAACTGACCCTGCGCGACCGTGCCTTCACGCGTTGCCAGACGGACGGTTACATCGACCGCACGACGGGCGGCAGCCTGGACTATGTCGATCCGATCACCGGCCAGCCCAAGTGCTATCCGATCACGGACACCGGCTCGAACGGTTCGTCGATCAACACCGTCAGCATCGGCGTCGAAGGCCCGCTGGACAAGTACGGCCGTCGCACCTTCGTGGGCGTGGACGGCGTCGGCGCCGCCGGCTCGGTCGGCACCAACTTCAACCGCTGGCGTCCGAACTCGGCCGTCAACTCGGGCGTGATCGGCTTTGAAGGCGTCGGCGGCGGCGACAACGACCTCAACGTGCGCGACACCTTCGAAGACCGCATGCTGAACGAGTCGCTGATCTCGCCGGTCGAGATCACGACCCTGTACGGCGAAGCCGGCTACCAGCTGAACGCCTTGGGCAACGCCGAAGTCTATGGCGAAGTCCTGATCAACCAGCGCGACTCGTCGCAGACGGGCTATCGCCAGCTGTCGCTGGACTACGCCAAGGGCAGCGCCCTGCTGCCGGACGACCTGGCCTTCAGCACCGTCATGACGGATCAGGGCCTGAACAAGGGCCAGGACGTCGGCGTTCGCGCCTTCATCGGCTTCGGCAACGACCACTCGACGCAAGAGCAGGTCTTCAACCGCAACGTCGTCGGCATCAAGGGTGACTTCTTCATCCCGGAATGGCGCTACGACATGTCGGCCAGCTACTCGCGGTCGCGTTCGGAATACACCAGCCAGCAGTTCCTCAAGAACCGCATGATCGAAAGCCTGGACGTCGTTGAAGTCGCCCCGGGCAAGTTTGAATGCGCTGAGCTGGCCAGCAACCCGGGCTGCATCGCGGCGCCGGCGCTGAGCAGCCAGGTCATCGGCGGCGTCCTGCCGCAGGACTGGGTCAACTACGTCTTCCGTCCGGTCAAGGGCGTCACCACCTACGAAGAGAAGATCGTCAGCCTCGGCATCGACGGTCCGCTGTTCGACCTGCCGGCCGGCAAGGTCATGGGCTTCTTCGGCGCCGAATGGCGTGACTCGGAAATCGACGACACCCCGGGTCTCGATTCGCAGAATGACAACACCTACAACTTCTCCAGCTCCGCCATCACGCGCGGTTCGGACTCGGTGTGGGAAGTCTTCGGTGAAGTCGAAGCGCCGCTGCTGCGCGACGCGCCGTTCGCCAAGGAACTGACGATCAACGGTTCGTTCCGTTACACGGACTACGACTCGTACGGCGACGACACGACCTACAAGGTCGGCCTGGTCTATCAGCCGGTCGACATGCTGACCTTCCGCGCCACCTACGGCACCTCCTACCGCGCCCCGGCGCTGTTCGAGCAGTTCGTCGGCGCCTCGACCGGCTTCCTGTCGAACACGTTGGACAGCTGCAACGAGTACGGCAAGCCGAACGTCAACCCGAACCGCAAGGCGAACTGCGCGGCTGAGGGTCTGCCGGATACCCACTACAACCTGCGCAGCATCAAGGTTGTGACCCTGGGCGGCGCCGACGCCGGCCTGGAAGCTGAAACCTCGACCAACCTGACGGTCGGCGCGATCCTGCAACCGACCCTGCCGATGGGCTGGGGCAAGCTGGACTTCGCCGTCGACTACTACGAAATCGAAGTCAAGAACGGCGTGTCGCAGTACGGCGCACGCAACATCCTGACGCGCTGCTACAACTCCAGCACCGCTGATTTCGCAGCCGACGTGGGCTTCTGCTCGCTGGTTGACCGCGACCTGAGCACCGGCGAACTGACGGTCCAGGACAGCTACGTCAACCTGTCGACGGATGTCGTGAAGGGCCTGGACTACACCCTCCGCTATCGTAACGATGTCGGCCCGGGCACGGTCCTGTTCAACCTGGCCGTGACCCAGTACACGGAAGTGGCGAACCGCCTGTTCGAAACCGACCCGCTGATCGACTACAAGGGGCAGATCAACAACCCCGAGTTCACCGCGACGGCTGACGTTTCCTATGCGTGGGACAAGTGGCGCGTGCGCTACGGCGTCGAGTGGGTTCAGTCGATGGACAGCCATGACTACATCGGCGTCCACCCGAGCGACGCGGCTGCCGACAGCAACATGTACGACTTCTCGGTGCCGGACTACTACCTGCACAATACGTCGGTGCAGTACACGGGTGAAGGCTGGACGGCGACGGTCGGCGTTCGCAACCTGCTGAACGAAGACCCGCCCACCATCTCGTCGGGCTACTACAACCGGGTCGGCAACGCCCCGCTGTACTCGAGCTACGACTACCTGGGCCGGACGGCCTTCGTGAACCTCACGAAGTCCTTCTAAGGTCTGACCTGATTTCAGGTTGAGGAAAGGGCGGCGGACTTCGGTCCGCCGCCCTTTCTGCGTTCGGGGGGCTTGGGCTTGGGACCCGTGGCGACGGGCGATGCTTCGCGCCGGGCCATGGCTAGAGGACTTCCTCGGGCCTTAGGGAAGAAGGCCCCAGCCGACTTGGCATCAAAGAAAAGCCCCGGAGCATGGGCTCCGGGGCTTTCTTCGTGTCCGATCTGGGGGCGTCAGTCGCCTAGATAGGGCTGGGCGCCGACCGGGGGCTGGGGCTTCACCGGGGCGGGCTCGTCGGCCATGCGGTGCTGGCCGGCGAAGGCCTTGCCGATGCGGCGACGGCCCCAGCCGGCGATGTCGTCGACGATGGTGAAGATGGCCGGGATGTAGAGCAGCGACAGGAAGGTCGAGGAGATCAGGCCGCCCAGGACCGCGATGGCCATGGGCGAGCGGAACTCGACGTCGGCGCCGATGCCCATGGCGACAGGCACCATGCCGGCCCCCATGGCGAAGGTGGTCATCAGGATGGGGCGCGCCCGCTTGTGGGCGGCGTCCATGATGGCGTCATAGCGGGACATGCCGTCCTTCTCGGCCATGATGACGTAGTCGACCAGAAGGATGGAGTTCTTGGCCGCAATGCCCATCAGCATCAGCACCCCGATCAGCGAAGAGATCGAGAAGCTGGAGCCGCCGAGCAGCAGGGCCACGAAGGCGCCGCCGATGGCCAGGGGCAGTGCGGCCATGATGGTGATCGGATAGGCGAAGCTTTTGAACAGCAGGACCAGGACCGCGTACATCAGCAGGATGCCGGTGCCGAAGGCGATGGCGAAGCCGGTGATCATCTCCTGGATGAACTCGGCGTCCCCGGCCGGAACCTGACGCACGCCTTCGGGCAGTTTCTGGACCGAGGGCAGCTTCTGCACCCGCTGGGCGGCGTCGCCGGTGCGGATGCCGTCCAGTTCGGCGGTGATCGAGGCGATGCGCGAGCGGTCCTGACGGCTGACGGTCGCGGGCCCGGCGCCGAACTCGATGTCGGCGACGGCGCTGAGCGGCACGGCGGCGCCCGAGGCGGTGGGCACGCGCAGGGTCTCCAGCACGTTCAGGTCCTGACGGGCCGTGTCGGTCAGTTGCAGGCGGATCGGCACCTGACGGTCGCCCAGGTTGTACTTGGGCAGGTTCTGATCGACGTCGCCGAGGGTGGCGACGCGGACGGCCTGAGAGATGGAGCCGGTCGAGACGCCGGCCAGGGCCGCTTCGTCAGGACGCGGCGTGACCAGGATCTCCGGGCGGGCGATGGCGGCGGTGTTGACCACATTGGCCAGGCCGGGAACGCCGCGCATCTCCTCTTCGACCTGGCGCGCGGCGGCGTTCAGGGCGGTCGGGTTGTCGCCCAGAATGGCGAAGGTGTAGCGGGTGCCGTCGCTGGGGCCGCCGCCCTGCTGGGCGATGCCGGCGCTGATGCGGGCGCCGGGGATGGTCTTCAGCTGGTCGACCATTTCGCGGGCGAAGGCCTGCTGGCTGAGCTTGCGCTCGCCCTTCTTGACCAGGTCGGCGTAGATATTGGCCTGGTTGACGTCCTGGCCGCCGATGGCGGCGTAGACCGAGGTGACTTCCGGGCGGGATTGCAGGGTGCGGGTGACGCGTTGAACCACGGCGTCGGTCTCGCGCAGGGTGGCGCCGGGCGGCAGTTCGATCTGGAAGGCGGCGCGCGACTGGTCGCCCGAGGGGCTGAACTCGAACGGCAGCTTGGTGGCCAGGAAGCCAGAGCCGACGAAGATGGCGATGCCGACGGCGAAGACCTTCCAGCGGTTGCCGAGGCACCAGCGCAGGGCGCGCAGATAGCCAGGCATCCACAGGGGGTCCTTGTCCTCATGCTTGGTGTGCTTCAGCAGATAGGCGGCCATCAGCGGGGTCAGGGTCCGCGCCACGACCAGCGAGAAGGCGACCGAGACGCAGGCGGCCAGGGCGAAGGCCTTGAAGAATTGGCCGATGATGCCCGGCATGAAGCCGACGGGGGCGAAGACGGCGATGATGGTCGAGGTGGTGGCAACGACGGCCAGGCCGATCTCGTCGGCGGCCTCCATCGAGGCTGCGTAGGGCGGTTTGCCGTCGCGCATGTGCCGCACGATGTTCTCGATCTCGACGATGGCGTCGTCGACTAGGATGCCGATGGTCAGCGACAGGGCCAGCAGCGTCACCACGTTCAGCGACTGGTCCATCGGGCCGAGGATGGCGAAGGCCGGGATCAGCGACATCGGCATGGCCGTGGCCGCGATCAGGGTGGCCCGCCAGTCGCGCAGGAATATGAAGACCACGATGACGGCCAGGACGGCGCCGAGGACCAGGGCCTCGATCGAGGCGATGTAGCTTTCCTCGATATACTGGACGCTGGAAGTGACCTGTTCGATGGTCAGCTCGGCGTGGGCCTCGTCGATCTTGGCGACCTCTTCGCGGACCTTTTGCGAGACGGTGACTTCGCTGGCCTCGCGCGAGCGCAGGAAGTTGAAGGTGACGGCTTCCTGGCCGTTGTAGCGGGCCAGGCGGCGCGGCTCGGTCCACTTGTCCTCGACGCGGCCCAGGTCGCCCAGGCGCACGCTGCGGCCGTCGCCCAGGGGGATCAGGGTCTGGCGCAGCTGCTCGACCGAACCAGCCGAGCCCAGGGTGCGGATGGCGCGTTCCGAACCGGCCACGGTGACGCGGCCGCCCGGCAGGTCGGTGTTGACGCTGGTCAGGGCCTGGCTGACCTGGGCGGCGGTGACGCCGTAGGCGGCCAGGCGGTCGGGGTCCAGCTCGACGCGGATCTCCCGATCGACGCCGCCCGAGCGGTTGACCTCGCCCACGCCGCCCAGGGCCAGCAGGGCGCGGCTCATCTCGTTGTCGATGAACCAGCTGATCTGTTCCGGCGACATCGTCGGCGAGCGGACCACATAGGTGATCAGGGCGTCGCCGGTGATGTCGATGCGCTGGACCGTCGGTTCCTGCATGTCCTGGGGCAGGGTGGCGCGCACGCCGCTCATGGCGTTGCGCACGTCGTTGGTGGCGCGTTCGGTGTCGGTGCCCAGCTCGAACTCGATGGTGGTCGAGGAGACCCCGTCCGAGATGTTCGAATAGATGTGGCGCACGCCCGACAGGCCGGCGATCGAGTCCTCGATCGGACGCGTGACCTGCACCTCCATCTCGCTGGGCGCCGCGCCCGGACGGGCGGCGGTGACGGCGACCAGGGGGAAGTCGATGTCGGGGTTGTTGTTGATCCGCATCCCCGAGAAGCCGATCACGCCGCTGATCGTCAGCAGGACGAACAGCAGGATGATCGGAATGGGGTTCTTGATGGCCCAGGACGAGATGTTGTTCATGGCCGGGGCCTACTTCTTGGCCGGAGCGGCGGCGGCGGGCGCAGCGGCCGGCTGGCCGGTCGAGATCGTGACCTTGTCGCCGTCGCTGAGGAAGCCGGCGCCCTGAACCACGACGCGGACGCCGGGCTCGACGCCGCTGACCGAGGTCTGGTCGTCGCGGCGCGAGAGCACTGTCACCGGCCGGAAGCTGGCCGCGTTGTCGGCGCCGAGGACAAAGACCCCGGCCTTGTTGTTGCGATAGAGGACGGCGCCGGTCGGCACCACGGTCGCGGGCTGGGCGCCGGCGTCGATGGCGGCGCGGGCGAACATGCCGGGCTTCAGGCCGCTGCCGGGCGACAGGGTGATACGGGCCAGGCCCAGGCGGGTCTGGGCGTCGACCTCGGGCGTGACGATGCGGATCGTGCCGGTGGTGGTCACGCCTTCGTTGGAGGTGATGGTGGCGGTCTGGCCGGCGCGCAGGGCGGGCAGGTCGGTCTCGGGCACCTGGGCGTCCAGTTCCAGGCGACCGTCGCGGACCATGCGGAACAGCTGGGTTCCCGCCTCGACGATCTGGCCCTTGGTGACGTTGCGGCTGATGATCAGGCCCGAGACAGGGGCCTTGATCTCGGCCTGGGACAGGCGGGTGCGGATTTCCGAAAGGGCGGCGCGGGCCGAGGCCAGGTTGGCCTGCGAGGCGCGCTGGTTGGCCAGGGCCGTGTCCAGCGAGGCCTGGCTGAGGAAGCCGCGTTGCTTCAGTTCCTGGGCGCGGCCCAGGGCGGCGTCGTCGCGGGCGGCGTTGGCCTCGGCGGTCTGCACGCCCGCCTGCTGCTGGCGCAGTTGGGCTTGCAGCAGGGCGTCGTTCAGCTTGACCAGGACCTGGCCCTGACGGACGTAGGCGCCTTCGTCGACATAGACGCCGACGGCGGTCAGGCCGCCGGTTTCGGCGCCGATCGGGACTTCTTCCCAGGCCGAGACCGAACCCGAGGCGACGATGACGCGGGGCAGGGCGACCTCGGCGGCCGTGGCGGCTGATACGGTCTGACGCGAGGCGCCATGCGTTTCGGCCTTGGACTTGTCGTCGCCGCCGCCGCAGGCGGACAGGGTCAGAGCGGCGGCCGCCGCGAGGAGGAGGGCCGGAGTACGAAGGGTGGTCGCCACGTGCGAAGATCCTTGAAGGGTCGGTGCAGGGAGGGCGCGAACCATTCTGTCCGGCGCCGGACGCGAGTTTGATAGCCACGCTTCATAGCGTTTCCGCGAAGCGTTCTCAAACCTCGCACACCACCATTACCGCGAAGTAACCTCGCCGCCATGGGGGATGAATTTAGCCCCGGATCAAGGGCGGTCGCGAGACGGCAGGGCCATGACCTCGGCCTCGGTCAGTTTCTTGACCACCCGGACGCGGCAGGGCTCATGCGGGGGCGCGCCGACCAGAAGGCGCGAGGTGTCGCCGACGCAAAGGCGGCTGAGCCCGCCGCTGGGCACGAAGGCGATGGCGAAGGCGAAGTCGACATCGGAACACATGCCGAAGGTCTGGAGCTCGAACACGTCCTTGTTGCGTGCGCGGACATAGATGCTCTGGTTGTTTCCGCGGAAATTGTCGACCTGATCCGTGTAGAAACACTGTGAGCCGCGAGAGGCGGTCGGGGCGCCGTCGCCGGGGGCCATCGGGGCGCAGGCGGCCAGAGCGGTCGCGCCAGCGGCGGCGATCAGAAGGCGGCGGGACATGGGAAGCTCCGTTGAGTTCGGCGTCGCGTGAGCATGGCGGAAATCTGGCTACGTCGTATTAGCGCGAGCGGGGCCCTTTGGTTGCGCGAAGACACGCGAGGCCGTGAGGCGGGCGGCGAAGGCGGCGGGCAGGGGCGAGGACTGGCCTAGAATGACCGCCGCCAGATGCTCGCCCAGCAGGGGGGCGACGCAGAATCCGCGCGAACCGAGGCCGGTTAGGGCATAGAGGCCGGGCTGATGCAGGGCGCCGACAACGGGCAGGCGGTCGGGGGTGGTGGCGCGCACGGCCTTGCGGGTCTGGGACGCGCCTGCGGCCTCGACCTGGGCGGCCAGGCCGGGCAGGGCGGCGGCCAGGGTCGCGAGGTTACGGGCGGAGGCCTCGGCGGCGGGCGTCAGGTCGGTCTGGTCCCGGTCATGGGTGGCGCCGAACAGCAGGCCGGTTCCGGTCGGCACGGCGTAACCGCCCCAGGCGACGGGCGGCGTGGTCGGGCCGTCGATCCACTGAGCCTGACCCGCGACGGGGGCCAGCGACAGGTCGGGCGCGAGGGCGGCGTTTCCCCATCCCGCGGTCAGGACCACGGCGTCGGCCTGGACCAGGATCGCGCCGTCGGCGTCGCGCAGGGTCCAGCCGTCGTTCTCGGCCTGAAGGCCGGCGACGGCGGCGGTCAGGCGTTCGGCGCCCGTCAGCCAGGGTTCGAGCACCGCCGAAGGGCGCAGGGCCAGCGCCCCCTGCATCAGCAGGCCGCCAGCCGGAACGGACTCGCCGACATGGCGGGCGCAGGCGGCGGCGTCGAGGCGGGTCATGGTGAAGGCGGGCCAGAGGTCCTGGACGGCGACCTTGTCGAAGCGGGTCGCGTCGCGCAGGGTCTGTTCCAGTTGCAGCACGCCTTCGGCGATCACGGCGTCGGGCAGGGCGCGATAGAGGGCGCGCGCGCGTTCCAGGGCTTGGGCGTGGAAGCCGGCGATGAGGGCGTCGCCGGCGTCGAGGCGGGGCGTGACGAGGGCGGCGGGAAAGCCGGAGCCGCCCGCGCCAGGGCGCTCGGCCTCGACGACGGTGACGAGGGCGCCGCCCGCGATCAGGGCGCGGGCGACGGAGGCCCCGGCGATGCCGGCGCCGACGACGGCGATGTGGCGTTGTGGACGGTCGGCGGGCGGCGGCGAGGGCAGGCGCGCCTCCAGCCGTTCGCGCTTGCGCCCGTGGCCGGGCTTCTTCTCGACGACGAAGCCCTGCTCGGCCAGACCGCGCCGCACGGCGCCTGCGACGGTAAAGGTGGCGACCCGCGCGCCGGGGGCGGAACGGGCGGCGATCAGGGCCATGATCTCGGGCGACCACATGCCGGGGTTGAGGGCGGGCGAGAAGCCGTCGAGGAACCAGGCGTCGGCCGGGCCGGACCATTGCTCCACCGCCCACCGGGCGTCGCCGACGGCCAGGTCGATGCGGGCGTTCCATTGCGGCAGATCGAGGCGGTGGAAGCCGGGGGTTCCGTCCGGCCAGACGGCGAGGACGGCGTTCGCGGTTTCGGCCAGTTCGGGCCAGGCGGACAGGGCGCGGGCGGCCTCGTCGCGGCTCAGGGGGAAGCCTTCGATGGAGAAGACGTGCAGTCGGCTGTTCGACGGGCGGGTGCGGCGCCAGAGGTCGAGCAGGGCCACTATGTTCAGGCCGGTGCCGAAGCCCAGTTCCGCCACGGTGAAGTCGGCGCGATCCGCCCATGCGTCCGGCAGGCCGCAGCCGTCGAGGAAGACGGCGCGGGTTTCGGCCAGGCCGTCGTCCTTGGAGAAATAGACGTCGCCGAACCGGCCGGAGCGGGGCGAGCCGTCCTCGGCCCAGACCAGTCGGGGAGAGGCGTCGTCGGAGGACTGTTCGCGCGGGTCGTCGATCATGGCCGGGCTTTAGCCGTCAGCTGCCCGGCTGGATAGCAGGCACGAAAAAAGGGGCCGTCCGAAGACGACCCCTTTCCGCATCGCGACCCGTAAGGCCGCGATCCAAGACGTAAGTCTTAGTGAGCAGCGGCCGGAGCGGCGGCAGCCGGAGCAGCGGCGGCCGGAGCGGCGGCAGCAGCTTCAGCAGCAGCGGCCGGAGCAGCGGCGGCAGCTTCGCCAGCGGCGGCAGCGGCGTCGGTGGCAGCGGCGTCGGCGGTGGCGGCGGCGTCCGTAGCGGTCGCAGCGGCTTCCGAAGCGTCGGCAGCGGCGTCTTCAACCTTGTCGGTGGCGGCGGGTTGGCAAGCAGCCAGGGCCAGAGCGGCGGCCGAAGCGGCGATCAGAGCGGTGATGCGCATAATTTTTTGTCCTTCAGAAGGGAAACGCGAGATCATGAATCCTCGCTGAGGGGAGATAACGGGATCGTGAGCGAAACCGCAAGCGAAATTCTCACGGGTTCGTGAAGTCCCGTTATCCGCATGAAGAAAGGGCCGCCCCGACGTCAGTCGGAGCGGCCCCTGGCCGGCTTTTTGACGGTCGAACTTTTTTAGTTGGCGGGAGCCGGGGCGGCCGGAGCGGGGGCCGGAGTCATGGCGGCGCCGGCGGCGTCGGCGGCCTTTTCAGTGGCGGCGCCGGCTGAAGCGGCGGCGTCGGTTGCGGCGCCGGCGGCGGCGGAAGCCGCGTCAGCGGCCTGGTCGGCCGCGACGACGGCCGTATCGGCGGCGGCGTCAGCGGTCGTGGCGGCGGCTTCTTCGGTCTTGGTCGCCGGTTGCTGGCAGGCGGCCAGCGACAGGGCGCTGAGGCCCGCGGCGACGATCATCAGGCGACGGATGGTCATGAGACTATAGCCCCTCAGATATCAGTTTCCGGCGGGACCATCCCGCCGACGTAAGGCGTAACGCGAGATTACGGGGTTCGACAAGCCCGATGTCGCCTTGGGCCTCAGGCCGAGGGCGGCGGCGGCGGCGTGGGCGGGGTCATGGGATCGGTCGGCGGCGTGTCGTCGGACGGAGGCGTGGGCGACGGACGAGGAGGCGGGACCGATTCGCCGGGCGGCGGGGCGGCGTCGTCCTGAGCATCAGAGGGCGTCGTCGATTCGCTGGAGACGGCGACGGGCTCGACCGCGCCAGGCGACGGCGTCGGGGCGGCGGCGTGGTTGCAGGCCGACAGCGTCAGCAGGGCCGAGGCGGCGCGCAGGGGCGGGAGGGCCTTCATGCGAAGCTCCACGGGTGATGCACGCGAACGTGACCCGTGGAGAACCGGCGTGAGGGAACTGTGTTCCCGTGGTCTTGCCCGAGGTCAGGCGTCCGTGGGCGCGGCGGCCAGGGCTTCTTCCATCTCGGTGAAGGAGGGCTGGGCCGTCGAGGGTATGTCGCCGCGGCCGATCTCGACCGAGATCTGGGCGGCGTTGCCGTGCAGGTGGGCGACGAGAACGGAGCGGATGATTCTGTAGTAGGCCGCTTCCTCGTCAATGATCGCGTTCAGGCGTGCGGCGAAGGGGCCGACCAGACCATAGGCCAGGAAGACGCCGAGGAAGGTGCCGACGAGGGCGCCGCCGATCATGCCGCCCAGGACTTCCGGCGGCTCGGTGATCGAGCCCATCGTCTTCACGATGCCGAGGACGGCGGCGACGATCCCCAGGGCAGGCAGGCCGTCGGCCAGGTTCTGCAGGGCGTGAGCCGGGGCCAGGGCCTCGTGGTGGTGCTTCTCCAGCTGCTTTTCCATGGCGTCCTCGATCTGATGCGGATCTTCGAGGTTCATGGTCATCATCCGCAGGGTGTCGCAGATGAAGTCAGTGGCGAAGTGGTCCTTCAGCACCTTGGGGTACTTCTGGAAGATGGGGCTCTCGGCCGGCTTTTCGATGTGGCTTTCCAGGGCGATGACGCCCTTGGACTTCATGGTCTTGGTCAGCTGGAACAGGAGGGACAGCAGGTCCTTGTAGTCCTGCTTCTTCCACTTGGGGCCGGCGAAGGTCTTGCCCAGGCCGCCGAGCGAGCCCTTGATGACCGGCATGCTGTTGGAGATCAGGAAGGCGGCGACGCCCGCGCCGCCGATGGCCATGAACTCGTGCGGCAGGGCGTGCATGATGACGCCGAACTTGCCGCCCGCCAGGACGTAGCTGCCGAACACCATGGCGAACAGCAGGACAATGCCGATAATCTGGAACATGAGGCGGTCGGACGTCCTGGAGGAGAAGGCTCAGGACGCCCGTTATCGGCGTTAATGCTTAAGGGCGGGTTTCACGAATCCCGGTTCGGGACGTGAAAGCGGCGCAGGATGTCGCACCTCAGAGTCGCGTCGTGCCGTCGATGATGGCCTGATAGGCCTTGGCGGTCAGCTTCTGATAGCCGGTCTTGCCGCCGCGCACGTAGACGGCGCCCTCGACCTTTTCCAGATCGAAGCCGTCGGAGACCAGGTCGACCTTGCGGTATTTGAAGGTGCCGGTGGTTTCGGCGGACTTCATCAGGCGCAGGAAGACCGGGCGGGCGTAGGGGGGCAGCTGCTCGTCGGCGTAGGCGGCGAAGGCGGCGGGGTCGAACTTGCCCTCCATCACCAGGCCGGCCATGCCCGCCTTGCCTTCCTGACCGGGGACGGCGACGCCATAGGCGATGACTTCCTGAACCCCCGGGGCGTCATGCAGGCGCTGCTCGACCTCGGCGGTCGAGACGTTTTCGCCCTTCCAGCGGTAGGTGTCGCCCAGGCGGTCCATGAAATAGAAATAGCCCTCGCGGTCCTGACGCATCAGGTCGCCGGTGCGGAACCAGCGGTCGCCCTTCTTGAAGACGTCGGTGAGGATTTTCTTTTCCGAGGCCTTCTTGTCGGCATAGCCCGAGAAGTCGTGGCGGATGTCGGCGGCGATCTGGCCGATGGCCTCGCCCGTTTCACCGACCGAGACCAGCTGGCACATGCCGTCGGCGCGACGCAGGGGCTCGCCCGTTTCCGGGTCCAGCGCGATCAGGCGGATGTTGATCTGCGACTTCAGATAGCCGGGCACGCGGCCGATGGCGCCGGCCTTGCCGTCGAAGTTGAACAGGGAGACGTTGCCCTCGGTGGAGCCGTAGAACTCCATGATGTCCTTGATGCCGAAGCGCTTCTGGAAGTCGGACCAGACGTCGGGGCGCAGGCCGTTGCCGAAGGCCAGCCGCAGCTTGTGGGCGCGCTCCTCGGCGTTGGGCGGGCAGTTGACCAGATAGCGGCACAGCTCGCCGATATAGACGAACATGGTGGCGCCGGAGGTCTTCACGTCGGGCCAGAAATGGGTGGCGGAGAAGCGGCGGGCGGATGATCATCCGCCCGCCGTTCAACAGGATGGAGCCGACCCCGACCAGGCCGCCGGTCGAGTGGTAGAGCGGCAGGCAGTTGTAGAGGGCGTCCTTGGGGGTCGAGGCGGTGGCCCCGGCGAAGGCGCGCATATAGGTGCGGGCGCGCGAGTGCGGGATGCGCGCGGCCTTGGGCAGGCCGGTGGTGCCCGAGGTGAAGATGAACAGGGCCGTGTCGCGGTTGGTCAGGCCGCTGCGCAAGCTCTTGTCCGGGCGCACCGAAGAGGCGCTGCGCACGGCATTGTCGATGTCGCGGCGGTCGTTGGTTTCGTCCTCGTCGGCCAGGCCGTGGACCCAGCTCATCAGGTTGCGGTCGACGAAGGGGCGGGCGTCCTCGACCGCGCGCCAGCAGTCCTGATCCGTCACCACATTGAAGGCGTTGGAGATGGTCAGGCAGTGGGCCAGGGCCTGGCCGGTCAGGTTGGTGTTGATCAGGGCCGTAGCCACGCCGACCTTGGAGAAGCCGATCCAGGCGGCCAGGTATTCGACCCGGTTGTGCATCACCAGGGCGATGACGTCGGAACGCTTCAGGTTCCGCGCCTTGGCCCAGTGGGCGTAGCGGTTGGCCAGGGCGTCCAGCTCGCGATAGGTCAGGCGGCGATTTTCGTCCTCGAGTGCGACATTGTCCGAGAACTTGTCGACCGCTTCCTCGATGTCGTCACAGAGCAGGACGTCGCTGTCGAGGGTGATGGGCTTGATGCGCTTCAGGAGGCGGTACAGCCCGCTCGCGAACCTGATATCGCGCCGGATGTTCGCTGCCAGACCCATGGTTGCGCCGCCTCTTCCCGAAATTAGCCTTTTAACGGTGATGAACGGGCGACGACGACGGGTCAACAGGTCGAAGCGGCGCATCGCCACAATGTTTCGCGAATGCGATGCTTGGGCCTCGCTTTGCGTGACGCAGGGTAAGGTTCTTGCGCGACGTTACGTCAACCGGGGCCGGACCAGAGGCAAGCAAGGGCGTCAGAGATGACAGTCGTATGACTTGATCATGCTTTCGCCTGAACTGTGGCGGGGATGGTGTTTCTTCGAGGCGAGGGCGTTATTCGCGGAACCTTGCTTTTTTGACCAGTGTTGTGGGGACCTGGATAAGGAGAAGACATCATGTCCGTGACCTATACCGATCAGGTTCGCCCCGCCGCCGCCCGCCCCGCCGCCCGTGTCGACAGCGAGGCCTATGTGCCGGTCTATGCCCGCAGCGGCGCGCGCAAGTCGAACAAGCCCGTCAAGACCTGGATGATCCTGGCGCCCCTGGGCGTGCTGGCGGTCGGCGGCGCGGCGGCGGCCATGCTGATGCAACCGGCGGCCCCGGCGGAGGAGGCGGCGCCCTTCGCCCCCCTGGCGGCGCAACTCGCCGCGTCGGAGACGGCGCCGCTGCCGTCGATGCCGATGCAGACCCCGGCTGAGCTGACCACCGTTGCACCGGTCCCGCCGTCAGCAGCGGCTCCGGTGGAGCGTCGTGCGGCCCCGGCCGCTCCGGCTCGGGCCGCCCCGCGCGCCGCCGCTGCGCCGGAAGCGGTCGAGGCGCCGGTCGCGCCCACGGGGCCGCAGCCCTATTTGTCGGTCGCGCCCCAGACAGTTGCGCCCCAGACGGTTGCGCCCCAGCCCGCCGCGCCGATGATCGAAGCCCCGGCGGCGCCCGTTTCGTCATCCGCCGCCCCGGCGCCCATCGTGATCGCGCCGACGACCTGATCGCGCCGAGACTTAAGAAGGAAAGGCCCGGTTCGCGCCGGGCCTTTTCTCTGTTCAGGGACGGGCTGGCGTGACGCGCCAGATGACGTCGCCCACGTCGTCGGCTACCAGCAGGGCGCCGGAGCGGACGCCCAGGACCCCGACCGGGCGGCCCATGGCCTCGCCTTTTTCGTTGCGGAAGCCGGTCAGGACGTCTTGAGGCGGACCCGCCGGCTTGCCGCCGCTGAAGGGGACGAAGATGACCTTATAGCCGGCGGGCGGGTTGCGGTTCCATGAGCCGTGCTGGCCGACGATGGCCCCGTTGCGCCACTGGGGCATCAGGGCGCCGGTATAGAAGGTCAGGCCGAGCGAGGCGGTGTGCGAGCCTAGGGCGTAGTCGGGCTTGATGGCTTTCGCCACCATGTCGGGGCGCGACGGCTGGACCCGCGCATCGACCGTCTGGCCGTAGTAGCTCCACGGCCAGCCGTAGAAGCCGCCGGGCGTGACTGAGGTCATGTAGTCGGGCACCAGGTCGTCGCCGATCTCGTCGCGCTCATTGACCGAGACCCACAGACGTCCGTCCTCGGGGTTCCAGGCCATGCCGACGGGGTTGCGCAGGCCCGAGGCGAAGACGCGCCGCGCGCCTGTGGCCGGGTCGATCTCCAGCACGGCGGCCCGGTCGACCTCTTCGTCCAGGCCGTTCTCGCCGACGTTGGAGTTGGAGCCGACGCCGACATAGAGTTTCGACCCGTCCGCCGAGGCGACCAGGCTCTTGGTCCAGTGGTGATTGCGGCCGGCGGGCAGGTCCGCGACCTTGACCGGCGTCGCCGTGATCTGGGTCTGGCCGCTCTGGTAGGGGACGGCGACCACGGCGTCGGCGTTGGCGACGAACAGGCGGTCGCCGACCAGGGCCATGCCGAAGGGCGAGGTCAGGCCGGACAGGAAGACGGTCTTCGTTTCCGCGACGCCGTCGCCGTCGGCGTCGCGCAGTAGGGTGATGCGGTCAGCGCTAGGCACGCCCGCGCCCGCCTTGCCCATGACCAGGCCCTGAATCCAGCCGCGCAGCCCGCCCGTCTTGTCGTCCGGCTTGGGCGGGGCGTTGCTTTCGGCCACCAGGACGTCGCCGTTGGGCAGCTCATAGAGCCAGCGCGGATGGTCCAGGCCTGTGGCGAAGGCGTTGACCGCCAGCCCCTGCGCCGCGACCGGGGTGCGGCCCTCAGGCCAGCCGACGGCGGGGGCGATCTTGACCGTGGGGATGGTCTGAGGCCGGGCCTCGGGCAGCTGCGGGGCGGCGCCGTAGCCGACGCTTTCGGGTAGCGCGCTTTCCGTGCCGCAGGCGGCGAGCGCCGTCAGCAGGGGCAGGGCGGCGACGAGACGGCGACGGCTCATGGACAAGTCTCCTCAGCGTTCGGGCAGGGCGGGGAACTCCAGTCGGCTGATATCATAGCCCAGTTCGCCCGCGCGTCGCGTCAGGCGCGCCAGCTGGTCGGGGGTGGGGACCTCGCGCGTATAGATGAACAGCTTGTCGAAGGTCGGGTCCGACGAGATGAACCAGCTGTAGTCCTCGGCCCGGTCCAGCACCCAGTAGTCCCAGGTGACGAAGCCCCACAGGTATTTGACCCGCAGCTTGGCGTTCATGCCGGGGTCGAGGATTTCGCCGCGCCCCTCGATGGCCTTCTCGCGGCCCTGAGGCGTGCCGACCTGACAGGTGTCGCGCACGTCGACGCGGGTCGGCGCGGTCAAGGCATAGATGCTGGCCCCGGCCACGCAGCCGTCGGTGATCTTCATGGGCAGGCGCGCCACCTCGTGCCAGCGGCCCGACCACAGGCGTTCGGCGTCGACGGGTTTCAGCGGCTGGGGCGCGCGGGTTTCGCTCATGGACGGGGCCGTGGCGCAGGCGGCCAGGGTCAGGACCAGCATCAGAACCAGGGCGGCGGCCGGCGCCGCAACGGCGAGGCGGCGCAGGGGCAGGGCGGCGACGGGCATGGGAGCCTCCGTGTGACGAACACAGGTTTACGTCCGCCGTTCCCTGTCGGATGACTTCACTCTGGGAATACATGTCGGCGGCGGGGTCTTGAGCACGCCGCCACGCCTGCCTATCTGCCAAGCCTCGCCGGGAGGGGCCATGCCGTCAGTCATCACCATCAAGGGTCTGACCAAGACCTACAAGTCCGGCCATCAGGCGCTGAAGCCCATCGATCTGGAGATCGAGAAGGGCGAGATCTTCGCCCTGTTGGGGCCGAACGGGGCGGGCAAGACGACGATGATCTCCATCGTCTGCGGCATCGTCACGGCCTCGACCGGGACGGTGATCGCCGACGGTCATGACATCCAGAAGGACTATCGCGCCGCCCGCACCAAGATCGGCCTGGTGCCGCAGGAGCTGACGACGGATTCGTTTGAGACCGTGCTGGCCACCGTCACCTTCAACCGGGGCCTGTTCGGCAAGGCGCCGAACCCGGCCCATGTGGAGCGGGTCCTGCGCGACCTGTCGCTGTGGGACAAGAAGGACGCCAAGATCATGACCCTGTCCGGCGGGATGAAGCGCCGCGTCATGATCGCCAAGGCCCTGAGCCACGAACCCGAGATTCTGTTCCTGGACGAGCCCACGGCGGGCGTGGACGTGGAGCTGCGCCGCGACATGTGGGGCCTGGTGCGCAAGCTGCGCGATCAGGGCGTCACCATCATCCTGACCACCCACTATATCGAAGAGGCCGAGGAGATGGCCGACCGGGTGGGGGTCATCCTCAAGGGCGAGCTGATCCTGGTCGAGAAGACCGCGACCCTGATGCGCAAGCTGGGCAAGAAGACCCTGACGCTGAATCTTCAGGAGCCGATGACGGTCATCCCGCCGGAACTGGCCGAATGGGACCTGAGTTTGCAGAACGAGGGCGGGGAGCTGGAATACGCCTTCGACGCCCACGCCGAGAAGACCGGGGTGCCGTCGCTGCTGCGCCGCCTGTCCGATCTGGGCATCGCCTTCAAGGATCTGAACACCCGCCAGAGCTCGCTGGAAGACATCTTCGTCAGCCTGGTCCACCGCGACGGGGAGAGCGCGTGATGAGCTTCAACGGACATGGCGTCTGGGCCATCTATCGTTTCGAGATGGCGCGGGCCCTGCGCACCCTGTGGCAGTCCATCGTGACGCCGGTGATCACCACGGCGCTTTACTTTGTCGTCTTCGGCGGGGCCATTGGCAGTCGGATGGAGGAGGTCGGGGGCGTGCCCTATGGCGCCTTCATCGTGCCGGGCCTGATCATGCTGAGCCTGTTCACCCAGTCGATCTTCAATGCGTCCTTCGGCATCTACTTCCCCAAGTTCACCGGCACCATCTATGAGATCCTGTCGGCGCCCGTCAGTCCGCTGGAGATCGTCATCGCCTATGTCGGGGCGGCGGCGACCAAGTCAGCGGTGCTGGGCCTGATCATCCTGGCGACGGCGGCCCTGTTCGTGCCCTTGCAGATCCTGCACCCCTTCTGGATGCTGGCCTTCCTGATCCTGATCTCGACGACCTTCAGCCTGTTCGGCTTCATCATCGGGGTCTGGGCGCAGAATTTCGAACAGTTGCAGATGATCCCCATGCTGATCGTCACGCCCCTGACCTTCCTGGGCGGGGCCTTCTATTCGATCGACATGCTGCCGGACGGTTGGCGCACGGTGACGCTGTTCAACCCGGTGGTCTATCTGATCTCGGGCTTCCGCTGGGCCTTCTACGGCATAGGCGACGTCAGCGTGGGGTTGAGCCTTACGGCGACGCTGGGCTTCTTCTTCGCCTGTCTGGCGGTGGTGGGCTGGATCTTCAAGACAGGCTATCGTCTGAAGAACTGAACGGGCTCGGCGTGTCACGAAACCGCCGAACTCGCTCAGCAGTTTGAGGGTCTGCCGACCCTTCTCGTGATGCGCGCCGCCCGGCGCCGGAGCCCGAATGTCCGACGCCGACGACAAGTCCGTTCCCTTCGCCCGCCGCCAGGTGCAGTGGGGCCGTCCGCCCCAGACGACCTTCATCGCCGGGCCGCTGCCGCGCGGCACAGGCTTGATGCCGCCGGTGTCGCCCCAGGCGCCGCAAGCGCCGAAGCCTGCGCCTCGTCCGGCTGCGCCGGCGCCCGCCGCGCCGCGTCCGTCCGCGGCGTCGAGCGGTATGTTCGGCGCCTCCCTGGTGCCGCAACGCCGGGCGCCGCAGGCGAACGCTGCGCCGAACCTGCTGACGGCGCCGATGCCGTCTGCGCCCCAGTCTCAGAGCCAGTCTCAGAGCCCGTCGCAGCCTGCACGCGCCGCCGCTCCGGCCGCGCCGGCGGCGCCGACTGCGCCCGTCGATTTGACGCCTCGGGCCTTGCCGGCGGCGCCGGTCGCGGCCCGCGCGCCGGAGGCGGCCCCCGCTCCAGCGCCCAAGCCCGCGCCCGCGCCTGAACCGGCGCCGCGTCCCGTCCTGGCCGAGCCTGTGGTGGAGACGCCTCGGGCCGCGCCCCCTGTGAAGGCCCCAGCCCGCAGCCGCACGCCCCTCTATATCGCCGCCGCCGCCGTGGTGGTGATCGGGGCGCCGGTGGCCACCTGGCTGATCACGCGCTCGAACAGCGAACCGGCGGCGCCGTCCGCGCCTGAGGTTCCGGTCGCGCCGGATGCGGCGCTGGCCGTTCCGGCGGTCGAGGCGGCGTCCGCTGCGGTTGCGGCGCCGCTGACGCCCTCCAC
>NZ_JACARP010000095.1:0-8193 GCF_013386595.1 Brevundimonas sp. P7753
GTCAGGGTTCCGAGGTGGATGAAGCCGGCGATGGTCTCGCCGTCCTGGACGCCGAACAGGGCGACGGCGGCGGGGTCGTAGGCGTACCAGTCGGTGATCCAGCTGGCTGAATAGCCGAGGGCGTCGGCGGCGTGTTCCAGGTTCATGCAGACGGCGCCGGCGGACAACTGCTGCTCCCAGACCGGGACCTTGTGGCCCTGGATCGGGGTCGAGACGACCATGATGGTCAGGGGCGGGTTGGCCAGCTTGGCTAGGACGGCCAGGTGCTTGTCGATGCGGCCTTGTGTTTCGGCCAGGACGGCCAGGGCCTCGGACAGGTCCGCGCGGCTCTGCGGTCCCAGCACCACGAAGCGCCAGGGGAAGAGCTTGCCGTGGTCGGGGGTGCGGGCGCCGAGGTGGAGGATCTGCTCGATCTCGGCCTCCGACGGGCCGGGGGCGGCCAGCAGCTGGGCCGAGGCCGAGCGGCGGTTCGCCAGACGGGCCAGAACTTCGTCGGAGCGGACGGGCAGGGGCAGGGCGGCGCTGAGATCGGTCATGCCGTCTAGCTAGGATTTCATCGCGCCGGGCGCCATAGCGGAGGGATGCACGATATTCCCGACATCAAGCCCCGCTGGGCCGAAGACCTGTCCGAACCGCCGAAATGGGTCAGCCACGGCGAGAGCGTCCTGATCGACACGCCGTGGATGACGGTGACGCGGCATCCGGCGACGGCGCCGACCGGAGCGTCCGCCGACTATGTGGCGATGCGGCCCAAGAACGTGGGGACCGGGGTCCTGCCTCTGCACGAGGACGGGACGGTGACGGTGGTCGGGCAGCACCGTTTCACCCTGATGCGCTATTCCTGGGAAATGCCCGAGGGCGGGGCGCCGATGGACGAGGGCCCGTTCGACGCCGTGCGCCGCGAACTGGCCGAGGAGGCGGGATTGGCGGCCGAGCACTGGCGCGCGGCGCTGGATATGGACCTGTCGAACTCGATCACTGACGAGCGGGCCATGACCTGGGTGGCCTGGGGGTTGAGCACGGTTCCGGTCGATCCCGATCCGACCGAGGTGATCGTGTCGGCGCGCGTGCCTTTCCGCGACCTGCTGGCCGAGATCGAGCGCGGGGCGGTGCGCGACAGCCTGACGGTGGCGACGGCCTACAAGGCCTACCATATGGCCCGCGAAGGCGCGCTGCCCGCCGCGCTGGCGCAGGCCATGCTAGGGGCGTAGGATCGCGTGACGGAAACGGGAGGCCCGATGGCCAAGCTGGAAATCGTGCCGCAACAGCCGGACCTCTGGTCGCAACTGCGCATGGCGGCCGAGGAGGCCGCGCGCGAGGAGCCGCGTCTGGCCTCGCAGCTGAACGCCGTGGTGCTGGCGCATGACGATATGGCGGGGGCGCTGAGCTTCCAGATCGCGCGTAAGCTGGACGACGCGGAGCTGGGGGCCATGTCGTTGCGCGAGGTGGCGCTGTCGGCCTTTGCGGCTGATCCCGGCATCCTGACGGCGGCGGAGGCGGACCTGAAGGCGGTGCAGGACCGCGATCCGGCCATCCGGTCGCTGTTGCAGCCCTTCATGTATTTCAAGGGATTCCAGGCGCTGCAAGCCTGGCGTGTGGCCCATTGGCTGTGGGGGCAGGGGCGCGACACCCTGGCGTTTCACTTCCAGAGCCGGATTTCGGAGCTGTTCCAGCTGGACATCCACCCGGCGGCGCGGATCGGTTCGGGCGTCTTTATCGACCACGGCACCGGCATCGTCATCGGCGAGACGGCGGTTGTGGGCGACGAGGTGTCGATGCTGCACGCCGTGACCCTGGGCGGGACCGGCGCCGAGCGCGGCGACCGCCATCCGAAGATCGGGCGCGGCGTCCTGCTGGGGGCCGGGGCCAAGGTTCTGGGCAATATCGTGGTCGGGGACTACGCCAAGGTGGCGTCCGGGTCGGTGGTGCTGAAGCCCGTGCCGGCGGGCTGCACCGTGGCCGGGGTGCCGGCGAAGGTGGTGGCCTGTCCGACCGACGCGGCGCCCGCGCGGACGATGGACCATACGCTGGCCGATATCGCCTATGATTATGTGATCTGACCCTGCCGCCTGTGGACGCCCGATACGTGGGCTTCCCATGAGGAAGCGGCTTCTCTAGGTTCCGCCGTCAACGAGACACCAGCGAGGCTACCCCGTGAAAGAATCTGATCTGAAGCGCGTCGAGACGCACCTGAAGCGCACCTTCAACCACGGCGGCATCAAGGTGAAGGCCCGTAAGGTCGCCGACTCCGCCGAGGTCTATGTCGATGACGAGTTCATCGGCGTGGTGTTCGAGGACGAGGACGAGGCCGGCTCGTTCATGTTCGAGATGGCGATTCTGGCCGAAGACCTGCCGCAGGACTGAGGCCGCGCCTCCAGGGCTTTCTCTGGAAGCACGCACGAAAAAGGCCGGAGGGGCGAACCCTCCGGCCTTTTGTCGTTTTGGACCTGTGGTGGGCCTAGAGGCCGAACAGGCGGGCGAAGAAGCCCTTCTTCTTTTCAGGCTGAGGCGCAGCGGCGACGGGCGCCGGTTGCGGGGTCGGGGCCGGAGTGGGGGCGGGCTTGGGCGCTTCGACCGGCTTGGGAGCCGGAGCGGGCGCGGCGGCGACCGGAGCAGGCGCAGGCGTCGGAGCCGGGGCAGGCTTGGCCGCGGCGGCCGGCTTCGGCGCAGCAGGCTTGGGAGCGGCGGCGGCCTTGGGCGCAGCGGCCTTCTTCGGAGCGGCGGGCTTGGCGGCGGCGGACTTGGTCGCGGTCTTGGCCGGAGCCGTCTCAGGCTTGGCGGCCTTCGGGGATGCCGCGGTGCTCTTGGCGGCGGCGGGTTTCGCGGCGGCCTTGGCAGCCGTCTTGGGCGCAGCGGGCTTTGCGGCCGCTTTGGGCGCAGCGGCCTTCACGGCAGGCTTGGCGACGGCGGCCTTGGGCGCGGCGGTTTTCGGCGCAGCCTTCGGTTTTGCAGCGGCCTTGGGCGCCGCAGCGCTCGACTTTGCCGCTGGTTTCGGCTTGGAAGCGGCAGGCGCCGCCTTCGGCGCAGCAGTTTTCGATTCAGACGGTGCTTTAGCCATGGATACCCGGACCCCTCAATGGATACGGGCGATCCGCACGCCCGCACTCGTGATTCGTTATCATAACGGTGTTTGAGAAATGTCCGAGTCCGCTCTTCAGGTAATCGCACGCGGCGAACGCGAGCCCGCCGAGGCCGCCGCCGCCATGATCGACGCCGACCCCATGCTGGAAAACGCGACCTATTCGATCCTGGAAGAGGACGAGGACAAGGGCGTCTGGCGCATCGACGCCTTTCCGACCACGGACGAGGAAGCCGAGGGCATAGCCGCCATCCTGCGTGCGCAGGGCGAACTGGAAGTGATCGTCGAGAAGCTGGCCGACGCCGACTGGCTGGCCATGAGCTTGTCCGGCCTGCCGCCGGTCGAGGCCGGGCGCTTCTTCGTCTATGGCGCCCATGATCAGGGCAAGATCCCCGAGGGTCGGGTCAACCTGAAGATCGACGCGGGCGCCGCCTTCGGCACCGGCCACCACGGCACGACGGTCGGTTGTCTGGAAGCCTTCGACAAGCTGTTGCAGACCGAGACGTTCGACAAGGTTCTGGATGTCGGCTGCGGCACGGGCGTGCTGGCCATCGCGGCGGCCAAGACCGGCTCGCCCATCGCCGTGGGCACCGACATCGACGAGCCCTCGGCTCGCATCGCCAACGAGAACGCCCAGATCAACGACGCCAAGTGCGAGTTCTATTTCGCCGACGGCCTGAGCGATGCATGCATCGCCCAGCACGCGCCCTATGATCTGGTCTTCGCCAACATTCTGGCCGCGCCGCTGGTGTTCCTGGCCCCCGAGATCGGTCAGGCGCTGAAGTCGGGCGGGGTGGCCATCCTGTCGGGCCTGCTGCGCACGCAGGAAGAGCGGGTGCTGGAAGCCTATCTGCCGCTGGGCTTCGTGGTCGAGCAGACGATCCACCATGATGCGTGGACGGCGCTGCAGTTGCGTAAATCCTGAGCCTTCTCCCCTTGAGGGAGAAGGTGGCATGCGGAGCATGACGGATGAGGGGGAGGCCGGCTTTGCGCGGGACCTTTCCGTCATGTTCGCTGAACCCGCCCCCTCATCCGAGCGCCTCCGGCGCCCACCTTCTCCCTCGAGGGGAGAAGGGATAAGGAACAAATATGCGCCAGACATTTGACGAAACGACCGATCCGTCCTTCGGGGCGAAGCATCTGCCTTTGCTGCGGGCGAAGATGGCCGAGCAGGGCCTGGATGGCCTGCTGGTCCCGCACGAGGACGAGCATCAGAACGAATACCTGCCCGACGCCAGCGAGCGTCTGGCCTGGGTCAGCGGCTTCACCGGCTCGGCCGGGGCGGGCGTGGTGCTGATGGACAGGGCGGCGGTCTTCGTCGACGGCCGCTATACGGTTCAGGCCAAGGCCCAGACGGACGCGGCCCTGTTCGAGCGCGTCGAATTGAACAGGCTGGCCGCCTGGCTGGAGGGCGTGAGCGCCGGTTCGGTGATCGGCTATGATCCGCGCCTGCATAGCCCCGATGCGTTGACGACGTTGCGCGCGGCGGTCGAAAAGGCGGGCGCGACCCTGAAGGCGGTCGAGCCCAACCCCATTGATCTGGCCTGGGGCGACGCCCGCCCGGCCCAGCCGCAGGCGCCGGTGGTGCCGCACGACGACCGCTATACCGGCGAGAATGCTGCGCTGAAGCGCGCCCGTATCGGTCAGGCCGTCGCCGCCAAGGGCGCGGACGTGGCGGTGCTGACCTCGCCGTCGTCGCTCGCCTGGCTGTTCAATATTCGCGGCGGCGACGTGATCCGCACGCCCCTGCCTCTGGGGCAGGCGGTGGTGAAGGCGGACGGCACGGCCCAGGTCTTCCTCGACCCCGCCAAGATCACCAACGAACTGCCCGGCTGGCTGGGCGACGCCGTGACGCTGGAGGCGCCCGAGGCGCTGCCCGCCGCTCTGGACGCCCTGTCGGGGCAGAAGGTGCTGATCGACCCGGCGGTGTCCTCGGCCTGGTATTTCGACCGGCTGGAAGCGGCCGGCGCCAGCATCGTTCGCGGCATGGACCCCTGCGCCCTGCCACGCGCGCAGAAAAACGACGTCGAGATCGAGGGCAGCCGTCAGGCGCACATCCGCGACGGCGCGGCCCTGACCCGCTTCCTGCACTGGGTCGATACGGTCGCGCAGAAAGAGCTGCCGGACGAGCGGGCGGTGGTCGAGGCGCTGGAGGGCTTCCGCGAGGCGACCGGGATGCTGAAGGACCTGTCCTTCGACACCATCGCCGGGGTCGGGCCGAACGGCGCCCTGCCGCACTACAAGCCGGTCGGGGCCAAGATCCGGCCGATGGAGGCGGGCAGCCTGCTGCTGGTGGACGGCGGCGGTCAGTATCTGGACGGGACCACGGACGTGACCCGCACCATGGCCATCGGCGAGGGCACGGCGGATCAGCGCCGCATGTTCACCCTGGTCCTGAAGGGTCATATCGCCATGGCGGTGATCCGCTTCCCCGCCGGGACGACGGGGCATCAACTGGACGCGGTGGCGCGTCAGCCGCTGTGGAGCGCGGGCTTTGACTTTGATCACGGCACCGGCCACGGCGTCGGCTCCTATCTGGGCGTGCACGAGGGGCCGCAGCGCATCGCCCCCTACGTCAACACCCAGCCCTTGCTGACGGGCATGATCCTGTCGAACGAGCCGGGTTATTACCGCGAGGGCGAGTGGGGCATCCGTATCGAGACCTTGCAGGTCGTGACGGCGCCGGAGCCGATCCCGGGCGGCGAACGGCCGATGCACGGCTTCGAGCAGCTGACCCTGGCGCCGCTGGATCGGCGGCTGATCGACGTGGCGCTGCTGACGGCGGACGAGCGGGCCTATGTGGACGCCTATCACGCCGAGGTCCTGGCCAAGGTCGGGCCTCTGCTGGCCGAGGGCGTGCAGAAGGACGAGGCGGCGCTGGAATGGCTGAAGGCGCAGACGGCGCCGCTGTAAGCCGATGATCGGCGCCATCGCCCTGCTGCTCGTCTGCCAACTGGCGGGCGAGGTCATCCACCGGTTGACGGGCCTGCCCCTGCCGGGGGCGGTGATCGGCATGGTGCTGTTGCTGGCCTGGCTGGCGCTGGTCCCGCGCGAGCGGCTGACGTTGACTCAGGTGACGGGCTGGCTGACAGCGCATCTGTCGATCATGTTCGTGCCCGCCGCCGTCGGGGTGATGGAGGAGGGGGCGATCCTGTCGCGGTATGGCCTCGGCATCGTCGTGGCGGTGGTTGTCTCGACCCTGCTGACGCTGGCGGTGACGGCGCTGGTGTTTCGCGCCGTGGCGGGACGAGAGCCGGAGAACGAAGAGGGCGCGTCGTGAGCGAACTGATCGCGACGCCCCTGTTGTGGCTGGCGGTGACGCTGGTGGTGTTCGAGGCGGCGGATGTGCTGTCGCGGCGCAGCGGGCGCCATCCGCTGTGCCATCCCGTGCTTCTGGCCACGCCGGTGCTGATCGGCGTCCTGCTGGCGACCAAGACGCCCTATCCGTCCTATGCCGACGCGACGCAGGTTCTGGGCTTTTTGCTGGGACCGGCGGTGGTGGGGCTGGCCGTGCCGATCTGGGCGCAGCGGGCGACGATCCGGCGGCTGGCCAAGCCCCTGGCCTGCGCCCTGATGGCGGGGGCCGTGACGGCTATCGTCAGCGCGGTGGGCATAGTCTGGCTGTTCGGGGCGCCGGCGGAGATCATGGCCTCCATCGCCCCGCGCGCCACGACTACGCCGGTCGGTATGGCGGTGTCGGCGCAATTGGGCGGGATACCGGCGCTGGCGGCGGTGATCGTGCTGATGTCGGGGGTAATCGGGGCGATGACGGCGACGCCGGTGCTGAACTTGCTCAAGATCAGGGACTACCGGGCGCGCGGCTTCGCGGTCGGGGTCTCGGCGCACGGCTTCGGCGCGGCGCGAGCCTTTCAGGTGGATCAGACGGCGGGCGCCTTCGCCAGCCTGGGCATGGCGCTGAATGCGGTGGCGACGGCGACGATTTTGTCCATCGTCGCCAGCCTGATCTGAGCCGCGCATCTTGAAATAAGGCGGTGCGGCGCCCATCTGCCCGTCGCTGGCGGATGCGCCGTCGGCCCCCTCACATCAGAAGGAATGCGCTCATGAAGATGCGCAAGCTGGGCCAAGGCGGCCCTGAAGTCTCGGCCGTTGGTCTGGGCTGTATGGGCATGAGCGCCTTCTACGGCGGCTCGGACGAGGCCCAGTCCATTGCGGTAATCCACCGCGCGCTCGACCTGGGCGTGACCCTGTTCGACACGGCCGAGATGTACGGCCCCCACACCAACGAAGTCCTGCTGGGCAAGGCGCTGAAAGGGCGGCGAGATCAGGCCTTCATCGCCACCAAGTTCGGCATCAACCGTCAGGCGGACGGGTCGGCCATCACCGACGGCTCGCCCGCCAATGTCCGCCGCGCGGTCGAGGGCAGCCTGAGCCGGCTCGGCGTCGATCACATCGACCTCTATTATCAGCACCGCGTCGACCCCAATACGCCGATCGAGGAGACGGTCGGCGCCATGGGCGAACTGGTGAAGGAGGGCAAGGTCCGCTTCTTGGGCCTGTCCGAGGCGGCGCCGGCCACCTTGCGACGCGGCCACGCCGAGCATCCGATCACGGCGCTTCAGACCGAATATTCGCTGTGGAGCCGCGAGCCGGAGGACGAACTTCTGGCGACGGTGCGCGAACTGGGCATCGGCTTTGTGCCCTACAGCCCGCTGGGCCGGGGCTTCCTGTCGGGGGACATCAGGTCGATCGACGACCTGGCGCCCGACGACTTCCGCCGCACCAACCCGCGCTTCAGCGGCGACAATTTCCAGAAGAACCTGGATCTGGTGGCGGCGGTCGGCGCCATTGCGGCGGACAAGGGCGTGACGGCGGCGCAGTTGGCCCTGGCCTGGGTGCTGGCGCAGGGCGAGGACCTGGTCCCCATCCCCGGCACGCGCCGGATCGCCACGCTGGAGCAGAACGTAGCGGCGGCGGACGTCGTCCTGACGCCAGATGATCTGGCGCGGATCGAGGCGGTGTTTCCGCGCGATGCGGCGGCGGGCGAGCGGTATGCGCCGGGCGGCATGAGTTCGCTGAACCGTTGATGGGTTTGATCCTCCCCCATGGAGCCTAGCGAAATGGGGGAGGGGGACCACGAAGTGGTGGAGGGGGCG
>NZ_JACARP010000096.1:0-11549 GCF_013386595.1 Brevundimonas sp. P7753
GCGTCGGCGGCGGCGTCGACCTATGCCGCAGGTCAGCCGCAGAGCGGGGAAAGCCTCGTCGGGCGGCGCTTTTCCGTTCGCATCGCCTTTGGCTGCACGGGCCCGGCCGCATCGGAGGCGGCGGGGACGCCGGACGGCCTGGCACGCTGGTCATGGAGCCGGGACGGGCGCGCGGCGCGCCTGTCGATGACGCCCATCGACTGGACCGAGTCTGCGCTCGTCGCTGCCGGACCAGAGTCCCCGTGGGAGGCGGTGGAGGGCTTCTGGGCGCCGCGACCCTGGATGATGTCCGAAGACTGTCCCCGAGTGGAGGGCGATCCTTTGCGCTCGGCCGGAGCGGAGGCCTCGCCCCAGACGGTGGCCCTGGCGGCTGTGTTCGAGAAGGGGGGATCGCGAATTGGCCGGCGCAGCGGCCGCGCCTACGCCTTTACCCGGCGGCTCGAGGCGGGACAGACGCCTTCTGCCCCTGAAGACGGCTATCGCCTTCGTCTGGAGGGGCGTCTGGCGGCGTTCCCGGACGGACGCGCTGTTCGGTGCCAGGCGGACAATCCCGACCAGCGGCCGGTCTGCGTGGTCGCCGTCGTGCTCGACCGGGTCGCCTATGAAGAGGCGAGCGGCGCCCTGTTGAGCGAGTGGCGGCCAGGCTAGGGCCGTCCTTCAGCGGGAGCGCGGCAGCAGTACGGCCATGCCCACCAGGGCCGACAGGCCGGACCCGACGAGCACCCCCAGCTTGACGGCGTCCTGCTGTCCGGGACTCGAGAAGGCCGACAGGCCGATGAAGAGGCTCATCGTGAAACCAATGCCGCAAAGCACGGACACCCCATAGAACTGCCTCCATGTCGCCCTGGCCGGGAGGTCGGCGATGTTCAGCCGGATTGCGAGCCAGGACACGCCGAAGACGCCGATCTGCTTTCCCAGGAAAAGCCCGGCTGCCACGCCCAGCGGGATCGGCGCCAGAAGGGCGGCGAAGGACGTCCCCGCAAAGGAGACGCCGGCGTTGGCGAAGCCGAAGATCGGAACGACGGCGAAGGCGACCCAGGGCTGGAGCCCGTGCTCCAGCCTGTGGAGCGGCGATGCGACGTCCTCGACCGCGCCGGGGGTGCGGCGCAGCGGGATGGTCATGGCCAGGACCGTTCCCGACAGGGCGGCGTGGACGCCGGACTGCAGCATGAACCCCCAGAGCGCCGCGCCGACGATCAGATAGGGCGCGAGGGCGGCCGTCTTCGCCCGACTAAGTCCGATAAGCACGGCGACGGCCCCGCCCGAGGCCGCCAGCGCCCACGGCGTCAGATCGACCGTGTAGAAGGCCGCGATGATCACTACCGCGCCGAGGTCGTCGATGATGGCCAGGGCGGTCAGGAAGACTTTCAAGGAGGCGGGGACCCGCGAGCCGAGCAGGGCCAGGACGCCCAGGGCAAAGGCGATGTCGGTCGCCGCCGGAATCGCCCAGCCGTGGAGGGCGGTCGATCCGAAATCCTGAACGGCGACATAGACCAGGGCCGGGACCGCCATGCCCGCCGCAGCGGCGACGCCGGGCAGGGCGCGACGCGACCATGTCGCCAGTTCTCCGTCCAGCAACTCGCGTTTGATCTCGAGTCCGATCAGGAGAAAGAACAGGGTCATCAGCCCGTCGTTGACCCAGTGCAGCGCGTCGAGGCCGGCGAGCGGGGCGTGCAGCGCCGCGAAATAGGCGTCGGAGATGGGCGAGTTGGCGACCGCGAGCGCCAGGCCGGCGGCGGCGATCAGGACGACGCCGCCGGCGGCTTCGCTCCGAAGCAGGCTCCGAAGGGCTGATCGAGGCCGCTTGCGACGGGACAAGCCGTGGCTCCCATGTTTCGGACGGCGTCGTCCGTGGATCGGGGGCGTCGTCCTGTTCCGTTTCTCCGGCGCACCGCAAACGGTCATGGCTAGCCGGCGCGGGCCCGCCGTTTTGCGGCTCTACTGTCGATGGGGGCGGAACGCGCGAGATCGTCTCTTGATGCAGGGCGCCTTCGCGCGCGCCTCGGCCTTGGCGCCGATCAGGGGTTAGTGCGCCCCCGCCTGCGACGGTAGGTGGTCCTTCTCAAAGCGGCCCAGCCGATCGACCAGGGCGCTTCCGGCGGCGTTCAGGCCCGTGACCTCGACGACGGCGCCTTGCCGGCGGTAGCGGAAGACGACCTTGTCCAGGGCGGCGACGCCGGTCAGGTCCCACAGATGGGCGTCGCTCATGTCGATCTCGACCCGTTCGGTGCGTCCATGATGCTCGAAACCGGCGGCGAAAAGCTCGGCGGAGGCAAAGAAGAGCTGGCCTGAAACCCTGTAGCGCAGCACGCCGGGTTCAGGCGTAGGGATCTCGGCCACGATCAGGGTCTTGCCGACCTTGCGCATGAAGAAGATCGCCGACAGGACCACGCCCAGGACGACGCCCTTGGACAGGTCGTGGGTGGCCACCACCGTGCCGGTCGTGGCGATCATGACCACGGAGGATTGCAGCGGCGTCGTGCGCAGGTTGCGAATGGAGCCCCAGTCAAAGGTCCCGACCGAGACCATGATCATGACCGCCACCAGGGCCGCCATGGGAATGCGCGCGACCCAGTCCTGAAGGACCAGGATCAGGAACAGCAGGAAAAGGCCCGCCCACAGGGTCGAGAGCCGACCGCGTGCGCCGGAGGTGACGTTGATCATCGACTGGCCGATCATGGCGCAGCCCGCCATGCCGCCGAAGAAGCCCGACGCGATGTTGGCGATGCCCTGACCACGGCTTTCCCGGTCCTTGTCGGAAGGCGTGTCGGTGATGTCGTCGATCAGGTTGGCGGTCAGCAAGCTCTCCAGCAGTCCCACGAAGGCCAGGGTCGCGGAGACCGGGGCGATGATGGCGAAGGTCTCCCAGGTCAGGGGGACGCTGGGAAGATGGAACATCGGGAGCGTTGAGGGCATCTGGCCCATGTCGCCGACCGTCCGCACGTCCAGGCCGGTCCAGATCACGAAGCCGCTCAGCAGGACGATGGCCACCAGGGGCGAGGGCACGGCTCTGGTCAGGCGCGGCAGACCGTAGATGATGACCAGAGCTGCGCCCACCAGGGCGAAGGTTTGCCAGTTGGCCCCAATCAGTTCGGGCATCTGGGCCAGGAAGATCAGGATGGCCAGCGAGTTGACGAAGCCTGTCATGACGCTGCGGCTGACGAACTTGATGTAGCGGCCCAGCTTCAGCAGGCCGATGATGATTTGGAACACCCCGCAAAGCAGAGAGGCGGCGAACAGGTACTCCAGGCCGTGGTCGCGCACGAGCGTGACCATCAGCAGGGCCATGGCGCCGGTCGCGGCGGAGATCATGGCCGGGCGTCCGCCGACCAGGGAGATGGTCACGGCGATGATGACGCTGGCGTACAGACCGACCGCCGGGTCGACCCCGGCGATGATGGAAAAGGCGATGGCTTCAGGGATGAGGGCCAGGGCCACGACAGTCCCGGCCAGCAGGTCGCGGCGCGGACTGGCGAGCCATTGCTGACGCGCGGAAGCGATAAGGGTCATAGAGGTTCGTCTTCAGGTCGGCTGCAAGATCCGGCGCTCGACCGAGGTCATGGGCAGCCTCGAATTTTCCCGACGGATCGGCGGACGGGATAGCCACCCTTGGCCTGCAGGCAGGCTCGGGTCCGAGGTGAAGAGATCTGATGCGGGTCGCCGCCGAAAAAGGCAAGTCTGCTGCGCCAGAGGCCCACGGCTGCGAAGCGACTAGAGGTTCAGATCCCGATCTGAGGTCGGTTGGATCGTATCTGTCGTCCGCTACCGGCTTGGCGTGGAAAATCCAGAAGCTCTATTTTGAAACGATCTCTGTCCTGATTATTTTACATGAAATTGACGAACTAAACTTTGTCAGAGCACGCATTTGTTTTGCCTGTTCAGTATATAATTGTATTCCTGTCACAGAACTATTGCGCTTGTCCAATAAGTCTCCGTCGGAGGGGCTGGCGGGATGTGTATCTTTGATGCGCGGCGGCCCGGTCATTCTATGGGAACTTCGCAATGCTTCGACTGTCCAACATTCTCATGGCTGGTGCTGCGGTCATGGCTCTTGCAGCCTGCGGCAGCGCTGAGGTCGCGTCGCCGGGCGAGGGCGATTTCGGCAACGGCGGCAATAACGGCGGCAACAACGGCGGCAATAATCCTCCGCCCGGGACGCCGGCGGCGGACTGCCCGACCGGATTCGCCAATGTCGGCGTCGTCGCCAACGGCACGCTTCGCGCCTGCCAGCTGCCGCAGCAGGTGCTCGGCAATCTGACCGTGCCGCTGCGCGCCGGCACCATCTATTCCATCGCCGGCCGGACTGAAGTGGGCACGGACCGCGGCGCCAATGCGGCTTCGCCGATCGCCGGCAGCCAGCAGGGCATCCTGACCATCGAGGCGGGCGTGAAGCTCTTCGCTTCGGGCGGCGCCGACTATCTGCTGGTCAACCGCGGCTCGCAGATCTTCGCCGAAGGCACCGCGACCAGCCCGATCATCTTCACCAGCCGTCAGGACGTCGAGGGCACCACCACCGCCAACTCCCAGGGCCAGTGGGGCGGCATCGTCGTCACGGGCCGTGCGCCCACGGCGGTCTGTCCGGTGGGCGTGACCGCTCCGAACGAAGCCTGCGTCGGTCAGGTCGAGGGCACCAGCGCCAACTACGGCGGCAACACGACCGCCGACAACTCGGGTCGTCTGCGCTACATCCAGATCAAGTATTCCGGGTTTGAAATCTCGCCCAACAACGAGCTTCAGGCCCTGACCCTGGCCGGCGTCGGCTCGGGCACGACCATCGATCACATCCAGTCTTACAACAGCTCTGACGACGGCATCGAGATCTTCGGCGGCACGGTCAACCTGAGCCACATCGTCATCAACGGCGCTGACGACGACGGCCTGGACACCGACACCGGCTGGCGAGGCGGAGCCCAGTTCGGCATCGTCACCCAGCGCCCGACCGCCGTCACCAACGGCAGCCGCGGCTTCGAATGGTCGGCGGCGCCCTCCGGCACGGCCTTCTTCGCCCAGCCGCGCGTGTCCAACTGGACCATTGTCGGCCGCAACGCCGCTGTGGCGTCTGACGCCGTCATCACTTTGAACACGGGCACCCAGCCCACCATCATCAACTCGATCTTCACCAATCCGTCGACCTCGGCGGCCGCCTGCCTGGATATCGACGACGGTCAGACCGTGACCAATGCGCCGATCTTCCGCTCGGTCTTCCTCGCCTGCTCGCGTCCGTTCGAAGACGACTCCAACGTCAATGCGGCGGCGACCGGCGCGGTCTTCACCACGGCCACCAACGTCAACAACGTGACCAACGGCGTCTCGACCATGACGGCTCCGGCCGGCGCCACCATGCAGAACACCGTCCTGGCCTTCATCAACGGGGCCAATGAGACGGCGGTCACGCCGGTGGACGCCCGTGCGGTCTACAGCTTCTTCACCCCGGTGACCTACATCGGCGCCGTGCGGAACGCCGGAGACACCTGGTATCTCGGCTGGACCTGCGGCTTCCAGGCCGGCTCGACCTGCTGAGCCAGACAGAGCGGGAGCGAGGCGTTCGACGCCTCGCTCCCATCGTCCTCCGAACCCCAAGGCGCAGATCATGACAACTTTCCACTCGACCCTGGCCGGGCTGCTTCTGGCGACCACGGCTCTCGCGACTTCGGCCTTCGCTCAGGAGGCGCCGGTCGCGACTGACGCTCCGGTCGCAGCAAGCGACCAGGATCAGCCGTCCGCCATCGGCGATATCGTCGTCCTGGGACGGTTCATCCCCGAGCAGAACCGCCGCAGCCCCGAGGTCGCGGCCTTTCTGACGGCCGAGGATCTGCAACGCACGGGCGACGGCACGGCCGCCGAGGCGCTGACGCGCGTCACGGGTCTGTCGATCGTGGAGGGGCGGTTCGTCTATGTCCGCGGCCTGGGCGAGAGGTACTCGTCCGCCCTGCTGAACGGTTCGCCCTTGCCGAGCCCCGAGCCGCTGCAACGCGTCGTGCCGCTGGACCTGTTTCCGTCCGAGATCCTCGCCGGGGTCACGGTTCAGAAGACCTATTCCGTGGCCTATCCCGGCGAATTCGGCGGCGGCGTCATCGACCTGACCACCATTTCGGCGCCGAGCAAGCCCTTCTTCAACTTCAAGTCCTCTCTTGGCGTGAACTCGGAAACGACGGCGCGCGAGGGACTGGTCTATTTCGGCTCGCGCACGGATTTCACGGGCTTTGACGACGGCACGCGGGATGTGCCGGGGCCGCTGCGCCTCGCCTTCCAGTCGGGACGCCGCGTCGTCGCCGGGGCGGACTTCTCGAACGACGACCTGCGCCGCATCGGCCAGTCGCTGGAGAACGCCCCCCTGCGCCTGCTGCAAAAGGAAGAGACCCCGGTCAACTTCGGCTTCCAGGCCTCGGGCGGCCTGTCCGAGCAATTGGGCTTCGGCACGCTCGGCCTCGTCTTCGTGGCGGGCTATGACAACAAGTGGCAGAGCCGCGAAGGCGTCCGCCAGGAAGGCTATATCGACGAGGGGGAGCTGAAGGTCGGCACCGACTATCAGTTCCAGTCCACCCAGAACGACATCGGCCTGAACCTGCTCGGCGGCGTCAGCCTCGAGGCGGGCGACCATGAGGTGCGCTGGACCAACTTCTACACCCGCAACACCACCAAGGAGGCGCGCACGCGCGCCGGCTTCAACTACCTCAGCGGCAATGTGGTGCGCGACGACTATACGGAATGGTCGGTTCGCCAGCTGTTCTCGACCCAGCTGGCCGGCGAACACTTCTTCGGCGAGGCCTGGGAGGCGAAATGGCGTCTCGCCTACGCCAAGACGACGCGCGACGCCCCCTATGAGACGCGCTTCGGCTACGGCCAGCTGCCGGACGGGACCTTTGTCCACAATATCCAGTCGAACCGGATCTCCTTCAGCGAACTCGACGACGATCTGCTGAGCGGCGGCCTGGACCTGAGCTATCGTCTGAACCTGTCGGGCGGCCGTGAAGCGGTGTTCAGCGTCGGCGCGGCGTCCTCGGACAACACCCGCACCTCGCAGCAGCGCGATCTGCGCTTTGTTGCGCCGAACGGCCTGTCGGCCGACCAGGTTAAGTCGCGGGTCGACTACCTGTTCTCGGACTACAATATCGGCCCCTACCTCCAGATCGAAGAGGTCACGGGCAGCAACGGCGCCGCCGCCTACGAGGCCGACCTGCGGGTCCATGCGGCCTATGCCCAACTGCAGGCCGAACTGATCCCGACCGTCAACTTCACGGCCGGCGTCCGCTATGAGGACGGACGCCAGAGCGTGACCCCGCGCGACCTCTTCGGCGGCACGACCGGTTTCCTGCCCAGCACGATCGAGGAGGCCTACGCCCTGCCGGCGGCGACCGTGACGTGGAATTTTGCGGAAGACATGCAGCTTCGGGCCGGTGCGTCCAAGACCATCGGTCGCCCTCAGTTCCGTGAACTGGCCCCGCAGCAATACACCGACGTCGAAAGCGACCGGACCTTCATCGGCAACCCCTATCTGCTGGATACGGAGATCACCAACTACGACCTCCGCTACGAATGGTATTTCGCCCGCCAGCAGTACCTGACCCTCGGGGTCTTCTATAAGCTTCTGGAGAAGCCGATCGAGTCCAGCGTCGTCGACCAGGGCGCCTCCATCTCCCAGACCTTCCTCAACGCGCCGGAAGCGGTCGTTCAAGGCGCTGAGATCGAGCTGAAGAAGTATTTCGAGTTCCCCTCGGCGGGGCTTGATTTCGTCGCCAACAAGCGTTGGCTGATGTCGGGCAACTACACCTACTCGAACTCGGAAGTCCGCGTCGGCGAAGGCGACATGGTGATCACCCAGAACAGTCTGGGCGTGGCCCAGCCCGCCTCCTTCTACGTGGTGGACGGCAGCCGCCTCCAGGGGCAGAGCGACCACGTCGCCAACCTGCAACTGGGATGGGAAGACGACACCGCCCGTTCGCAGGCGACCCTGATCCTGAACTATGTCTCCGAGCGCACCTCGGCGCGCGGTCGCCCGGGCGAGCCGGACCTGGTGCAGGACCCCGGCGTCTTCCTCGACTTCGTCTATCGCAAGGACTTCGAGGTCATGGGACGTGAGCTCGGCCTGGGTATCGAACTGCGCAACCTGCTGCGGACCGACTACGACGAGTACCAAGAACTCGGCCAGAAGGTGCGCGTCAACAACTACGACCTCGGCGCCAGCGCGTCGGTCAGCCTGACCGCACGCTTCTGAACGGCGCGCCCGGCGACGATGCTGTCGTCGCCGGGCGCTGCAACCCTGCTGTCACAATAAGCCCCTAGAGGACGCTTCGTCTCGGAGGTCGCCAGACGTGACGGTTCGTCCTTTTTCCCGCTTCAGCGCGCCTTCGGCCAACCTGGCCGGCCGTCGCGGCTTCACGCTCATCGAGACCCTGGTCGCGCTGGCGGTGTTCAGTCTCGTCGCGCTGACGATCATTCGGTTGGCCAGCGAGAACACGCGCGCAGCCGTACATGTCGAAAACCGCCTGCTGGCCGGCATCATCGCCGAGAACGTCGCGGTGGAGGCCTTTGCCTCACCCAACCCCCCGGACCGGGGCCTGGCCCAGGGCGTCATTGATATGGCCGGACGCCGCTGGACCTGGCGACGGACGGTGTCGCCGACGGACCAGCCCGGTCTGGTGCGGATGGATGTCGCCGTGCTGCTGGAGGGGCGAGAGACGGCGGCCCTGACCCTGGTCAGGGACACGGGCGCGTGACCCGCAGGGAAGGCTTCACCCTGGTCGAGGTCATGGTGTCGCTCCTGATCTTTGGCCTTCTGGCGGCGGCGGGCGTCGGGCTTCTGACGACCTCCATCACCAACCGGGAGGTCGTGAAGGCGGCTTCGGATGATGGAGCGGCGCTGCTGCGCGTTCATCGCTCGGTGAAAGCCGACCTGGGCCAGGCGATTGACCGTTCGGTCAGATCCGACGCGGGTCAGGACGGCTCGGCCTTCGTTGCGTCGGGCGGCGAGGCCCTGCTGACGTTGACGCGGACAGGGCGGGTCAATCCCGGCCAGGCTGATCGATCCTCGCTGCAGCGTGTTGAATACAGGCTGTCGGACGGTCGCCTGATCCGCCGGGTGAGGGCGAGCGTGGACGCCGGCGACTGGGGGCCGCCGCAGGTGCTGATGGAAGGGGTCGGGGCGACGCGGCTGGCCCTCACCTCCAGGGGGCGTGTCAGCAACAGCTGGCCGACGACCGATGGCGCGGCCCTGCCGGACGCCGTCGACCTGGTGATCGAAACGCCGAGGTTCGGTCCCGTGACCATGGCCTTCATGGTCGGGGGCGTGCGGTGAAATCACGAACCGACAACCGTGAAGGCATGGCGCTGCTGACCGTCCTGCTGCTTGCGGCGGTTCTGTCGGTCATCGTTGTTCTGGTGCTCGATGATGTGCGCTTTTCGATCCGTCGGGCCACGAACGCGGAGATTTCCAGCCAGGCGCAATGGCACGCCGCCGGCACCGAGCGGCTGGCCCTCAGCCAGATCCGCCGACTGGTCCAGGCCAATCCGGGGCGCACGCCCATCGATCCGGCCTGGGATGGCCGTCCCTTTGTATTTCCTGTCGAGCAGGGCGAGATCACCCTCACGGTTTCGGACGGTCAGTCCTGCTTCAATCTGAACAGCGTCGTCCAGGGCCAGGGCGGCGCCTATAGCGGTCGGGACGAGGGCGTTCGCCAGTTTCTGCGTCTTCAGACCTTGCTGGGGGTTCCTGTCGGGCGCGCCCGGCGTATTGCCAGCGCGACCGTCGACTGGATCGACTCCGACCAGACCGTGCTTCCCGACGGCGCCGAGGATCGGGGCTATGACCGGCCCGATCAGTCCCTGCGCACAGGCGGGCGTCTCTTGGTCGACGTCTCTGAGCTTCGCCAGGTCGCGGGCATGGATGCGGCGACCTACGCCCGTCTGCGTCCCTATGTCTGCGCCCTGCCGACGTCACAGTTGTCACCCCTCAACATCAATACGCTTGATGCCGACGACGCGCCTCTTCTCGCTATGCTGACCGACGGCGCCCTGTCGGTGAGCGGCGCGCGTCGCGTGATCGCCTCGCGACCGGCGGGCGGCTGGGTCTCGACCTTCGACCTGTGGCGGCATCCCGCCTTTCTGTCGGTCTCGGTTCCTGCGGCTGTCTATGAGCAGGTTTCCCTGGAGACGCGCTATTTCGACTATGTGATCGACGTCCATTTCGCCGGGGGTTCGGCCTCGCGTTCGGGCCAGATCCAGGTGGGGCGGGACGGACGAGCGTCGATCACCGGCGTGCGTTGGTCGAGGCCGGACTAGGTCTTGCGGCACGCTGAACGATCAAGAGGCGAGAAGGGGACCGTAAAGCCAGGTCATCCACAGGCCGATCGCCAGGAAGACGCCGAACGGCAGACGGTCGGTCGCCTTGATCGACCTCCGCGAGACTAATCCCGCGATCACGAGGCTGAGCCCGGCGGCCGAGGCCCAGAGGAGGGTCGTGGGCAGGGCCAGAGCGCCGACCCAGGCGCCGCCCGCACCGAGCATGAAGGGATCGCCGCCGCCCAGCCCGACGCGCCCACGCGCCGCCAGATAGAGGCGGCCGATCAGCCAAAGGCCGCAAAAGCCGATCAGAGCGCCTGGCAGGGCGTGGGCCAGGGCTGCAGCCGGCTCATCAGGGCGAAGCCAGAAGGCTGCGGCCACGCCGCTGAGGAAGAGAGGGGCCGTGAGTTGATCCGGCAGCCAGAAGTTCTCGGCGTCCACCACGGCCAGGAGAAGCAACTGCCAGCCCAGCACGGCCGTCAGAAGAGCGGGGACGAAAGCGGCATGATGCAGGCCGGCCCAGACGCCGATCAGTCCTGCGCCCATTTCCATCAAGGGGTAGCGCACAGGAATGGTCGCGCGACAGCCGGCGCAGCGCCCGCGCGACATGATCCAGCTGATCACGGGGACCATCCGCCAGGGAGGAATGGAACGACCGCACCCCCCGCAGCGAGAGCGGCCCAGCACCACGCCTTCACCCCGCGGCAATCGCCAACTGACCAGGCCGAGAAAGCTGCCGACGAACAGCCCGGCCCCGCCGAGGAAGGCCGCGTAGATCACCATGTCAGCCTCGCTGTTCGGTCCCCCTCTGCACTAACGCTCCCGTCCCGCTTTAGGGAGGGCCAATCGCGCGAACGATGTCGTTCGCCGACCGCCTGCGCGAGCATCCCGGCAGCCCACGGACCCCCGTCTGATCCGCATACGGCGGCGTTGTCACAACAACGTCTCGCCGTCGTCATCCCCGCGTGAGGCTCTGACCCCGGCTGCTGGAGTAAGCAGCCGGGGTCTCCTTATTCGGGGGTGTTCGGAGCGTCGGGCGTGATCGCACGGGTCGGGGAATGGGGGCGTCAGGCGCGCACGGCTATGGTCGAGCGGCCGGGGCGGATTCGCGCCGGGGTCGAGATCGCCCTGGTCGCCCTGCTGGCGGTTCAGGCCGGACGTCTGGCCTGGATCTTCGTCGCGCCTGAGCCCGAAGCGGCGATCGCCGTCCACGCCGCCGCCGCGCCTGTGGACGCCAGCATCTTCCAGCGTTTCGACGCCTTCTTCCGCAC
>NZ_JACARP010000097.1:0-1486 GCF_013386595.1 Brevundimonas sp. P7753
GCATATCCAGGGCGACCCTCTATCGCATGATGTCGCGTTACGGCGGCTTCGTGAACTATCTGCGCCAGCGCCGGCTGCATCGTTGCCGCGATGATTTAGGCGATCCGTCACAGGTCCATTTGTCGATTGCCGAAGTGGCCGAGCGCTGGGGCTTTTCCAATGCTTCGGCCTTCAGCACGGCGTTCAAAGACCTGTTCGATATGTCGCCGCGCGATTTCCGGCAGATGTCACGCGGACGCGCCCGTCGCATTAACGATCTGGGCTCCGAAAGCGACTGGAGCCGGTGGCTGGCGGCGATGCGCTGAACCTGGGTCCGAGGTGTCAAAACAAGACGCAAGAGACGCACGGAAAACTATCTGAGACGACAGGAAAAAACCTGAAAATAAACGTCACGGGCCGGCCGGCTTCGTGTTGTTCCAGCTGACCTCGAGCCTTAGCAGGCGGTTCGCCGGTAGAGGCGATTTTGTCGTGCGCCATGCCTATGTATGGTGAACGCTGTTCGGGGAAGCATGCGGGCTGCATGCGAGAGGCTGAAAAATGAAAATGACGTCGCGCGAGATGCAACGGATCGCCGCTCTGGTTGATCGGGTTGTGGGCGATCTGGATGTAAGGGCTGCCGATCTGGCGGCGCGAGATCTGGTTCGTGTCGAGGCGCAAGCGGTCCTGACCGATATTTCGCGCCTGAAAACCCAGGGCGCCGCACGATTGAAGGCCAGTCTCGAGCGACTTGTAGCCCTGATGGAAACCAGGGACGTGGTGGCCGCCTCTTCACGTCCGCGCGCGACCTTGTCGTTGAAAGCGCTGGCCAAGGCCTTTGCGGCCCTGGCGGGCGGAGCCGTCGCGGCGCTGCCCGTGTTTGCGGCTGCAGCATCGGTTGGGGACATCGTCATCGACCCGACCACGAGCACCCGGATGGAGGTGGTCGAGATTGTCGCGACCGGCTTCGTCGCCAAGGACAGCGCCGATAACCAGTATTTCGTCTACACGCCGCCTGCTGTGGGCAGTCAGGCCGTAGTCAGCGTCACGTATGACGCCAACGGCGGCCAGACCGAAGTTCGCAGCACCGTCCTGCGCTACACGGTTTCGGGTGGTGGCACGGCGACGGCTGTGACTTGGGCCAATGGCTTCCCGACCGATGGAAGCGGCAAGGCCATTACCGGGGTGGTCTATGGCACGCCTGCCTCGGGCAGCGGCGAGACGGCTGTCCCTGAAGTAGTCGCCGGTACCGTCACCGTCTTTGAAAGCCTCGGCGGCGGCGTCGACGAGCACTCCACGGACATCGTGTCGGGCAGTGGCGACCTGAACCGCTTTTCGCTGATCCGTGCGGGCAAGAACGGTTCCAATGGCCGCACCGGCGCAATCTTTGTTCCGGCGACCGCCGGTGGTGCAGGGGCCAGCGGCGGGACGATCGGCACGGCCTCTTCGCCGTACAATGTGACGATCAGCAATAATGTCGTTTCGACCTCGCCCACCAATGCGCCGGGGG
>NZ_JACARP010000098.1:0-1143 GCF_013386595.1 Brevundimonas sp. P7753
GCCGATCCAGCGCGCGGCCCTGCGCGGGCTGGCGGCGGGGATGACCCTGCGCGGCACGCTGGATCTGGTGGCTGACTTCCGCAAGGGCGACGACGCCACGCCGGTCATCCTGATGGGCTATCTGAACCCGGTCGAAAGCTACGGATACGAGGCCTTCGCCCGCGACGCNNTGGCGGCGGCGCTGGACGCGCAGGGCGTGTCGCTGATCCGGCTGGCCACGCCGACCTCGGACGACGAGCGGCTGCAGGTCATCGCGCGCGGCACCTCGGGCTTTGTCTATTACGTCTCGGTCGCCGGCGTGACCGGGGTCAAGGAGGCTGTGGCGGCTGACGTCGCCCCCGCCGTCGAGCGCGTGCGCAAGGCGACTGGCCTGCCGGTCGCCGTCGGCTTTGGCGTCAGGACGCCCGAGCGCGCCGCCGAGATCGCCCGCGTGGCCGATGCGGTGGTGGCCGGCTCGGTCTTCGTCGATGAGGTCGCTGCGGCTCTCGCAGCGAACGAACCCGCCGTCCCTCGCGTTCTGGCCAAGGTCAAGGCGTTGGCCGATGCGGTGAAAACCGCCAGAACTCGTGCTTCGCCCCTTAGTGCTTTCCTTGGGGAAACCGTTTAAAGGCGCGCCCATGCCCGATAAGAATCTCGAGAACAAACCGCGCGGCGGCTGGCTGTCCCGCTTCGCTCCCGGCGTCCGCAAGATCGTCAGCCGGCGCGACACGCCCGACAATCTGTGGGTCAAGGACCCGGACAGCGGCGAGATGCTGTTCCGCACGGACCTGGAGGCGGCCCTCTGGGTCACGCCGTCGGGCCGCCATATGCGGATCAACGCCCCGACCCGTCTGAAGGCCACCTTCGACGAGGGCAAGTTCGAGAGCATCGACACCCCGGACGTGCCGGAAGACCCGCTGAAGTTCTCGGACGGCAAGCCCTATCGCGAGCGCCTCAACGCCGCGCGCAAGGCGGCAGGCCGAAAGGACACCATGGCCATCGGGTTCGGCAAGATCGACGGCGTGGCCGCAGTCGTCATCGTGCAGGACTTCACCTTCATGGGCGGGTCGCTGGGCATGGCGGCGGGCGAGGCCTTCATCGCCGCCGCCCGTGAAGCCGTGAAACGCGGCGTGCCCTTCGTCTGCTTCACCGCCGCCGGCGGCG